>JBAUOG010000516.1:0-23765 GCA_049579625.1 Bryobacteraceae bacterium | reverse complement strand
GTGTTGGCTACTCAGAACCCGATCGAACTCGAAGGCACGTATCCGCTGCCGGAGGCGCAGCTCGACCGTTTTCTGTTCAACACGGTTCTCGATTATTTGCCGGCTGAAGACGAATTAAAGGTGGTCGACTTAACCACCAGCACACTGACGCCGAAACCGGACGTTGTGACGTCGTCGGAAGAAATTCTCGGCTTCCAACAACTCGTCCGCATGACGCCCATTGCGGAATCTGTCGCGCGCTACGCCGTGGATGTGGTTCGCGCCACGCGTCCCGGCGGCAACGGTGAAGGGCCCGACTTCGTCAAGAAGTACGTCAACTTTGGTGGCAGTGTGCGTGCCGCCCAGTTCCTGGTGCTGGCCGGTAAAACCCGCGCGCTGATGCGTGGCCGTTATCACGTCACGTATGAAGATATTCGTGCTCTAACGATACCCATATTGCGGCATCGCATTCTGCTCAACTTCCATGCGGAATCGGACGGCCTCAATTCGGACGAGATCCTGCGCCGGCTGCTGGATTGGAAGACTGCTCCGAAGGGTTGATAAGAGCCTCACTCTGGTTACCGAATGACGTCTGCTGGCACAACAAATCGGTTTCTCGATCCCAGCGTTCTGGCCGGGATTTCCAGGTTAGACCTGGTTGCCAAGACGGTTGTGGATGGCTTTGTCGCGGGCCTGCACCGTTCTCCGGATTTTGGCTTCAGCCAGGAGTTCGCCGAGTATCGCGCCTACACTCCTGGCGACGATCTACGGCACGTCGATTGGAACGTCTTCGCACGCACGGAGCGCGCCTACCTGAAGCGCTATCGCGGAGAAACGAACACCGAAGTGATGGTGCTGCTTGATGCAAGCGCCAGCATGGGTTTCGGCGGAACCTCCGTGCGCAAGCTCGATTACGCCAAGTTCCTCGCTTCGGCGCTGGTCTATCTGGCCCACCTGCAGCGCGACGCCGCGGGCTTAATTGTCTTCCATGACGAGGTGTCGAGTTTCTCGCAACCCTCGTCTCGCCAAGGTCAATTGATGCGCCTCTTACACGGCATCGATCACGCCCAACTCGGGCGCCGTACCGACTTTGCCAAACCTTTTTTCCAACTCCAGAAGATGATTAAGCGCCGTGGCATCACGGTCGTCATCTCCGATTTCTTCGAGAGCCCCGAAGTCATCGTTCGCACCATGGAACCCTTGCGCTTTCATGGAACGGAACTCGTGCTGTTTCATCTGCTCGATGCCGATGAGCTTTTGCCCCGGCTGAACGACACCGCTCTGCTGATCGACATGGAGACAGAGGAAGCCATCGAAGTCAGCCCGGAGTACGCGCGCACCGAGTATCCCTCCAAGATCACCGGCCACATTGAAGCCCTGCGAACCAAATGCCGGGCGGCCGGAATCGATTACTTCTTCCTTCGTACAGACCGGCCCCTCGATCAAGGGCTCCGCGAATACTTCAACATTCGCCAGAGGAGGAAATAGATGGGTTTTCTTGCTCCCTGGTTCCTCGCCGGCGCCGCGATGGCCGGTTTGCCTCTCTACCTTCACTTGCTGCGGCAGTATCGCGCGACACCCCAGCCGTTCAGCTCGCTGATGTTCTTTGAGCGCCGTGTCCAGAGTTCGGTGAAACACCGCCGTCTGCGATACCTTCTGCTGCTTGCTCTTCGAATTGCCGTTCTGGTCTTGCTGGCGCTTGCCTTCGCCAATCCGTTTGTGAACCGGACCAACGTGTTGGCGGCCGGCAAGAAGCTCACCGTCATAGCCGTCGATCGTTCCTTCAGCATGCGTTATGGCGGCCGGTTGGCGCAGGCCAAGCGACAGGCATCGCAGATCCTCAACTCAGCCAGCGGTGGTGATGCGGTTGAAGTTCTCGCGGTTGATCATTCCGTGGAGGTACTGGCCGCGCCGCAAGCTGGTCGAGAAGTGGCCCATGCCGCCATTGAATCTATCCAGCCAGTTGATCGGGCCAGCTCGTACGGAGAATTGGCGCGGTCACTCCGTATCATCGAGCAGAACACAGGCATGCGTCTCGACGTGCATTTCATTAGCGACATGCAGCAGACCTCGCTGCCGCCCGCGTTTGCGGATCTTCAATTGGGCCCGCACACGGTCTTGACACTGCAATCAGTTGGGGCGGCCGAGTCGCCGAATTGGGCGGTGGAGGCGGTCGTCGCGCCGGCACGGGTTTTCGATCCCAAGCAGGTTCGCGTCGCTGCGACAATCACGGGCTGGCAAACGCCGGCAATGGCGAAGAAAGCATCACTGTACCTCGATAACAAGCTAGTTGCTTCGCACGACATCACGGTTGCCGCCAATGGCCATACCCAAACGGAGTTCTCTTCCTTCGATGTTCCTTACGGTTCTCATCGTGGCGAAGTCCGTCTCGAACCGCATGACGCTTTGCCGAATGATGATGTCTTCCTATTTGCCATGGAGCGCAGCGATCCACAACCGGCGCTGTTCGTCTCAGGCGGCCGTTCGCGCGACGTCTTTTACTATAGGACCGCAATGGATGCGGCCACCAACACGGGCCTCACCATTCAGCCAGTTTCCTGGGGTCAGGCCTCGACGTCGGATTTTTCGCATTACGCCTATGTGGTCATCTCGGACGATGGTGGCGTCGACGCCGCGTTTGAACGTAAACTGACCGACTACGTTCGGCGGGGCGGATCGCTGTTTATCCTGCTGGGCTCCGGCAGTCTGCTTCATAATCGCGTTCCTGTAACAGGCGATCACGTCGCCGAGACGCACGACGCCCAGATTGGCGGCGCAATCGATGATCGCCATCCGGCTCTAGCAGGTGTTGGGCAACTTCAGAATGTTCAATTCTTTCGCCCATTGCTGATCCAGCCGGGCCAAGGGTCTCACATTCTGGCGAAGCTCGCCGATGGCTCGCCGCTGCTGGTGGAGGAACCGTTGGGCGAAGGCCGCATTCTGATCTTCGCGTCAGCGTTCGACAATCTGGCTAACGATTTTCCGCTGCACACTTCGTTTGTTCCCTTCGTGGCGCAGACGGGCCGTTACCTGGCCGGCCTCCAGGAGGCTTCCTCCAGCGTTGTCGCGGGCCTGCCGGTGGAACTGCGGCGTGGCAAGGAAGAGGGCGCTGCCGCCGACGTGGTCGATCCGGATGGCCGCCATCTCCTTTCTCTGCGCGAAGCGTCGATAGCCGCCAGCTTCGAGCCCGGCCGCGAAGGCTTCTATGAGGTGCATCGGGCGAACGGCCGCCGCGTGTTGCTTGCCGTACACGCCGACCGCCGTGAATCGGATTTAACCCCCGTTCCACCTGAAACCCTGTCATTATGGCGGAATATGGGCGATGCATCCGCCCGTTCCGCCACCGCCGTCGCCGAGCAACAGACGCGACCATGGAGCCTGTGGCGTTTCGTATTGATGCTCGTCTTGGCAGCCGCGATCGCTGAATCGATATTCGCCAGCCGGTATTTGAAGGAAGAGAGGCAGACAGCATGACCGCGCTAGAACAACTCAACGCATATCTTCAAAGTCTGGAGCGCCGATTGCGCCTGCTCGCAATTTCAAGGGGCGCCGCGCTGGTCGCCGCCTCGGCATTGCTGTTGACCCTGGTCTTCGCGTTCATCGGAAATGCGTTTGCCTTTACCTCCCGCGTCGTTTGGCCGTTGCGCGTCCTGCTCTATCTCTCGGTGGCGGCGGCGATCTCCTTCGCCCTGGTGAGGCCTCTCATGCGCCTCACCCGCCGCTGGGTTGCTCGGCGCGCCGAGGAGAGCATTCCCGGGTTTGAGGAGCGTTTGCTCACAGTTTCTGAAAAAGGTGATCCGTCGAATCCTTTTACGGAGCTGCTTGCCGAAGACGCTCTGTCGGTTGCCCGCCAGCACGATCCCGAAGAACTGGCGCCGCGCACTTGGATTGCCGGCTCTATCGGTTCAGCGACAGTGGCCGCGGCCATCTTGGTCTGGATGATTTTGGCCGCTCCGGGCTACCTGGGCTATGGTGCGTCGCTGCTGTGGGCGGGTGCGCCGCGCACGGGCATCGGCCCGCTGTATGACATTGCGCTGCAGCCGGGCAACAAAAGCGTCCGGCGTAAAACCGATCAGCTGGTTTCGGCAAAGCTGCTGGGATTTTCTTCCGCCTCAGCGACGTTGCACGCCAAATACAAGAACTCGTTGAAATGGGAGCAGGCGCCGATGCAGTCCCAGCGCGACGGCAATGGCTTCGAATTCTTGTTTGCCGGTCTTCCCGACTCCGTCGAATACTACGTCGAAGCGGGCCGCTCAACGTCTCCCCACTTCACCCTAACGGCCAAGGACATCGCAGGTGTTCAGAGACTGCGCGTAGTTGTGCATCCGCCGTCGTGGCTTGGCCTGAAGGAAGTCGTCGACGATCCCGGCGGCGACGTCCGGACGGTGGAAGGCGCCCAGGCGGATATATCGGTACTCACGGATCGCCCGTTGGAGCAAGGCGTTCTCATCATGGAAGATGGCAGTCGCATTGAACTGAAACATGCCGACGGAAACTGGCTGAGGGCTTCCTTGAAGATCGCAAAGGACAGTTCATATCACGTGGCTGCTATCGACGGCGGCGAGACTATCCGCATCAGCGAAGACTATTTCATTGAAGCGAAGAAGGACGAGCCGCCCTCCGTGAAGATCGCGCAAAGCGACGTGCATGCCAGCCCTATCGAAGAGGTCCCCATCTCCGTGGAGGCGTCTGACGACTTCGGTCTTCAGAATGTCGATCTGCATTACTCGGTGAATGGCGGTAAAGACGAGGTCGTGCCGCTGCTCAAATCGAAAGGCGGTACGGAAACCAGCGGCAAGGCCACCATCGCGCTGGAAAACTATAATCTGAAACCCGGCGACTTGGTCAGCCTGTACGCGAGTGCGAAAGACGCGCGGCAGACTTCGCGCACCGACATCGTTTTCGTGAAGGTGGATCCTTTTGATCTGACGTTCCGCCAGTCGCAACAGATGGGCGGCGGCGGTGGTGGCGGCGATGACGACAATGCCAAAATCTCCGAGAAACAACAGGAGGTGATCGTCGCTACCTGGAACGAGAGCAAGAACGGTATTAAGGATTCCAAGCTGGCCGGGCAGGATGCGCGTTTTATCTCCGATGTCGAAACCAAAATTGGGGAACAGGCCAAGACACTCTCTGAGCGCATGCGCAGCCGCGAGCTCTCGCAGTCGAGCACCCAGTTTGGCGATTTCTCGAAGGAGATGGATAAGGCGGCAGAAGAAACAAAGAATGCCGCTGAACTGCTCAAGAAAGGCAAGTTTGAGGATGCGCTACCTCCGGAACAGCGCGCGTTACAGTCGTTCCTCCGTGCCGAAGCGATGTTCCGCGACATTCAGATTGCCTTTAATCGCATGGGCGGTGGCGGCGGACAGGGTGCGAGTGCGGGGCGCGACCTCGAGCGCATGCTCGATCTGGAACTCGACACCGAAAAGAATCAGTATGAGACAGGCGAAACCACTTCCTCGTCGCAAAGCGAGAAGGAGAAAGCTTTGGATGAAATGGCCCAGCGCCTTAAGATGCTGGCCCAGCGCCAACAGCAACTAGCCCAGCAGCGCCAGCCGGAACAGGCCTTTCAACAGCGCTATGAGCAGGAAATGCTTCGCCGTGAGGCCGAAGAGTTGCAGCGCCAGTTGGAACAGCAGCTTTCACAGAACAGCCTGAGCCGGCAAGGCTCTCAACGGGACTCACAACAGCAGCGCGCCGGTCAGCAGGGCCAACAAGGTCAGCAAGGTCAATCGGGCCAGCAAGGTCAGTCAGGGCAGCAGGGCGGATCTCAGAGCGCTTCGGCGCGAGGCCAGCGCCAGCAAGGCGGGCAACTTGGCGGCAACCAATCCGCACAGCAGACCGTTCGTCAGGCGATGGACGCTCTTAAACAGGCTCAAGAAGAAATGCGCAAAGCGGTGAGCGAACACGATCCCGCTGCCATGCAGCGTGCCGCGGCGGCTCTCGATAAGGCTCAAGAACTGATGGCAGGACTGGAACGGAAGCAGGCGGGCGACTCCATTAACGACCTCGCGCAACAGGCCGAAGCAATGGCCGAACACCAGAAGGACTTCGTCAATCGCATGAAGCAGGAATTTCCAGGCCCCGCCTATCCTGGCTTCACGCCCTTTTCGGATACGCCACGCCGCCGGTTTGCGTTAGAACCGTCGCAACGATCCGCCACTCCGGCTACTCAAGCACTCGCTACCGAGAAGGAGAAGATGGCCGAGCAGCTACAACAGCTTGAACAGCAGATCCGCGATCGCGCCCAAGCTTTGGCCGGCGGCCAGCCCGATGCCACCTCGAAGATGCGCAGCGCGTTATCGGAGGTGGAACAAAAGGACCTCACTCTGCATATGAAGAAAAATGCCGATTGGATCCGCAAGGGGTGGGGTCAACAAGTTGCTCCCGATGAGGAGAGCATGGCGCAATCGCTCGACCAGATGAGACGCGAACTCGAGCAGGCTCAAGCCATGTTGAAAGACGGCTCCCAGGGCGGCAAGCCCGGCAGCGGGGACTCGAAATCGGCGCAAACTCTGGCTGAGCTTCAGCGTCTCCGGCAGCAGTTGGAGCAGCAGGCCCAGGCCGGCGTCAAGGGGCAGGCCAAGTCGGGTCAGCCGGGCAACCAACCTGGACAGGGTGGGTCCCCACAAGACTCGGAGCGGGCTGCGAATTCAGGCGAGGAGCCTGAGGGAACGAGGCCGGGTCAACCGCAGCGTGGATCCGGCTTTGGTGGAGGATCGCTCGCCTTGCCGGGACAACCAGGCGACCCTAATATGACCCGCGGCGACTGGGACCCGAGTGCCGTGCGCGATTCGCTTCGACAGTTGGAAGGCATCAGGCAACGTTTTGGTGATCGCACTGACCCGAACTGGAAAGACATTGGAAGTGTCATACGCGAACTGGAGCAGATCAACATGGCCCAGCCCGGTCTGCTAGCCGCGCGCCTGAATCAGGAGTTACTCCCGGCACTGGAGCGCCTTGAGATTGAGGTGAAACGGCAGGCCGATCAGGAAGGAAACGCCGCTCGTTCCGCCAAACCCGAAATCGCTCCGGAAGGCTATCGCGACGCCGTCGCCGAGTATTTTCGGAAGCTCAGCCACTAGCTGAACCGGAGCCGGAGTCCAGGATCAGTCCCACGGGGTCGGATTCCACGGCTTACGGTTCCCAACAATGTTTTCCAGGTCCGCCGCAAAGTCAGGGTCGAGGACCGGCGACTGCCCGGTTTCCTTTTCGTGCGCTGCGGCCAGAGCGATGCACTTGGAGATGGTGCCGGACCCGCAGCGCAGATCACTGCGAGAGGCTGCGCGCCGCGCTCGATAATGACTTCAGCGCCTGCCTGAACGCGTTTTAAAATGCCCGCAAGATCGCGCACGACATCGGCTTCGTTGATGTGCAACGGCTCCATCCCTAGGATGATAGCGTTTCTTCCTGCGTCATCGCCCAATTCGGCATAGGCGATTTGCGGGTAGCCACATAAAGTAGTGCCTTAAGAAGACTAACCCGCAATAGACACACTCTTTCGGCCAATATATTAAGCGAGGGCCCGAGTTCCTGCACCCGGAATTAGGTCAAGCAAACGAACAGCACTTAGAGAGTGTTTCCAATGGAGTACGAGGAAGGGAGAGTCGTTCCCGTCGAAGTAAAGGTCCTGACGTAGGACGCACCAAGGACCGATTGGCACACCTGCCGCAGGATCAGGCGATTCTCCCTCATACCCAAATGCCTGGATGTCGGTGGCATGGCCCTCCCGAACTTGCAGGCGCTGCTCAAACGGAGGCCGGGGATTGAGGTTGGAGTCCTGATCAATTGTGCGGACGCGCTCTCGGATCTCGACCGTTGTGGAGGACCGTCGCGCGTAAAGGGATGATCCAGCGAGATCTTTCAGGCGATAATGGGCGACGGCCATGGAGCCATGGAAATTGTTCAGGCAGTTCTTGTTTGCTTCGCCCGATCTGGACAGACAGAACTCGCTGTTGGTTCTGCGTTCGTTGAACCAGAAGCCTTTAGCGGCGTATTGGTCGTAGAACTCCACGCTCATCTCAACCTCGTAGGCACCCACCGAAAAGCGGTAAACCGCTGCTTCGGGAGGCTGTTTGGCGGCTAGTGCGACGCCTGCACTCAATCCAGCGGAGAGGAAGACTCGTCGATTGGTTGTAATCATGGTTTGCCTGGATCCTAGTGAGGTGGAAAACGCTCTGCGAGGTAACTCAAACATGGTTAGTGGTGACTATGCCGCCTTTGCGGTCCAGGTCCCCAAGCCTGGACCTCGCGGACACTCGCCCGTTACTCGACCTTGATGCCGACGCTGGTTACATCGCGCCCGGAGCCGGGGGGGCCGTCAAATGGCGCCGTAACCACGCTGCGGATTTCCTTTCCCTGTTTGACGATTACGAAGGCCAGGTTTACAAATCCCTCGGTCGTCGAATTGATACGTGCAGTGCCGGTGCAGTCAGCGTTCACCTGATAAGTGCCAGTGCCCGGGGTCCACTCCATGGCAGGTGCCACGCCATTAAAGACAATGTGGTCCACCTGAGTGAAATTGCCTGCTCCGTCGTAGTGGGCCATCCCTACGCCCCGGATCGGGAGAGAAACGCCGCCTCCCGGAAGGAACACCCCCTCAACGGTGAAACCATAGTCACCCCGCAGAGTCCTGTCCGAGCAACCTTGGTTGGGTGACTCGGCTCTGGCGGGCGGGGCGGGCACTAGGAACGCGGAGACCATGAGTATTGGAATTGCGATCATCGAAATCCTCAAACTTTGCTTCATCATTTGTGACCTCCTTTGGTCAGGAGCGACTATGCCCCTTTGGGGCAGAAACTTCAATTGCCCCCAACTTCTCTTCTTGTCCTCGCTTGTCTGCAATTGTGTCTCTTGATAACCCGCCAAGAATCAGTAGCTTAAAACGACATGTCTGCTGGGTTTGCCGTCATGCAAACGTCGCCAAGTGGTATATTGTTTGGGCAGTCCTTCCTTATGGAAGATCTCAAGCACCGTTCGCCGCTAATCCGTTTTGGGATCTTCGAAGTTGATGTAGACGCTCGCGAATTGAGCCGGCAGGGCCTGAAGGTCAAGCTGCAGGAGCAACCTTTTCAAGTCTTGATGCGGCTACTGGAGCATGCTGGCGAGGTAGTGACGAGAGAAGACCTTCAGAAAGAACTGTGGCCCGCGGACACTTTCGTCGACTTCGAGCGCGGTCTAAACCGAGCTATCAACAAGCTACGCGAGGCCTTGGGCGACGATGCCGAGAGCCCTCGGTTTATTGCGACTTTGCCACGCCGTGGATATCGCTTCCTTGCGCCGGTTGAACACCCAGGAGGTCGGGAAGTTTTAGGGACCAATGGGAACCGGCTCGCAATTATGCCTGCGTATCGCGAGCGCAACGTGCAAGCCTCGCTTTCGACAGCCGCCTTCCCCGCGCGGGTAGTCCTGCCTTGGGCCGTCGCGAGCGTGCTGGCGGTGGTCGCCGTGACTTCCTACTGGAGACCCTGGCGATCGACCGCGCCGGTCCCGGACAAGCCGTTTTTGCAAGTGGACCTGAACGTCGGTGCAGACGAGGTATCTCAGCCAGCGATCTCGGCCGATGGCACGCGAATCGCCTTCGTTTCAAGAGGGGCTCTATCCATTCGGCGCCTTGATCAGACCAACACAACGCGATTCGCCGGCACGGAGGGCGCCTTCATGCCTTTCTTTTCGCCGAACGGTCAGTGGATTGCCTTCTTCGCGGCGGGCAAGCTCAAGAAGATGGCCGTTGACGGTGGAGATCCCATCGCGCTCTGCGACGCCCCACACCCGTGGGGCGGAACGTGGGACACCGACGACAATATCTTTGCGGCGCTAGACGTGAGCAAGAAAGACATTTCGCGAATACCGGCTTCTGGCGGCGTCCCGCACCTGCTGACCAACGCTAAATCGGATCGTTCGGGCCCGCTGATGTATGTTTCGCCGCAGGCGCTTCCCGGCCGAAAGGGCATATTGTTGGCGGCTCTCAACGGAAGCTCGCCAGGCTCGCTCCGGGTCTTCACCCCAAATGACGCAAAGCTGAAGACGTTGGTGGAGAATTCAACCTTTGGCCGCTATCTCACGAGCGGATACTTGATCTTCGGCCGAGACGGGGGCCTGTTTGCATTACGGATGGATGCCGACCGGATGGAACCGGCCGGCCCTGCTTTGCCTCTTCTGGATTCGGTGCATTCCTTTGATGATCGGGCGGAGTTCGATGTGTCCAGCTCCGGAACACTCGTCTATCGCCGCGGCACCGCGCCAAGAACGGTTCCTTCCTGGCTCTACACTTCCGGGAGGATCCAGCCCTTGCTCGCCACTACAGGCAACTATTTCGGGCCCCGCTTATCGCCGGACGGGACCCGTTTGGCGCTTTCAGTGCTGAAAGATGGGAACACAAACCTTTGGGTTTATGACCTCAGTCGCGAGACGTGGAATCGACTAACGTCCGAGGACGGCCCCGAATCTCTTCCCACTTGGACGCCTGATGGGGAGTTTCTGGTCTTCCAATCGAGGAATACCCTGGCGTGGACGCGGTCCGACGGTAGCGGGAAGGTGGAACATGCGGCGGGAGTCTGCCGCAATGCGGGACCGTATTCCTTTTCGGCAGATGGAAAGTGGCTTGCATTTTGGCCGCTTGAGCCTGGCTCCGACCTTTGGATTGTCCCCGTCGTGCGAACACCCGGTGTCCTTCGATTGGGGCAACCGCAGCCCTTACTGCAGCAGACCGGCTCTAAAGGCGCCCCTGCGATTTCGCCCGACGGCCGGTGGGTGGCCTATACCTCCAACGCATCGGGGAGTTTCGAGATTTATGTGATGCCTTTCACACCTCAAAACAAGGTAGCCGGGCGCAAATGGTTGGTATCGAATAGCGGCGGAGTAGCTCCAAGATGGTCGCAAAATGGCCGCGAGCTGTTTTATGCAGACCCTAGTTTTCGCGTTCAGGTTGCCACTTACGCAGTTAACCACGGTCTGTTCGAAATTGAAAAGCCAAGACTATGGGCGGAAAAGCGCTTGGCCGAAGTCGACTATTTCCCCAGCTTTGATCTGTCACCCGATGGGAAGCGCGTCTTAGGGTTGTTCGCTTCCGATGACGTCAAGCCCGAGACCGGCCTCCACCTTTTGCTCAATGTCGAGACCGAGTTGCGACGCCGTGAAACGGCACACGACAAATGATATTCGAAGTGTTCCCAAGACGCACAAAACCCGGCGTCTGATTCTCTTCGTGGCCTGCGAGGCGGACACGAACTTTCGGGGAAGGTTGCACGTTCGCTTAGATTCTGTTGGCCAACAGGTGTTTTTAGTTTGAGGATAAGGGCGGTGGTGGGTTCTGAAGTTTGGCACACTCACTAAGCCCCGAAAGCTTAGTTTAGCGCTCATGCGCCTCTGTACCCAGATCACGAATCCGTCCTACCGCAGCTGCGCCTCCAAATCTTCAAAACGCCGCTTGAGATCGCTTAGCTCGGTCCCCAGTCTCCGAACTTCTTCTTCCAATTGCGCCATCCGGCTGGGCCCGGCCAACCCGGCGCTCTCGGCTCCCCAGTCTCCCCCCGCTTCCACCGCTGGCTCTCCGCTCAGCAAGTGTGCAAAGCGTGCCTCCTTCTGGCCTGGTTGCCTGGGCAGCTTTTTCGCGAGCGAAATCTCCGGCCATTCGGCCATCTTCTCGATGGCGCGTTCGGTTTCTTCCAGGTCAGCAAATGCAAAAATCCGCTCAGAGCGGTCTTTGATTTCGCCCAGTGTCTGCGGCCCACGCAGCAAGAGTGTACAAAGCACTGCCAGCTCGCGCCGACCCAGATTCAGTGTCTCCGAAATGCGCTGCCCGTACTTGTTTACCCGGCCATTGCCGATGATGGTCACCGCCATCTTCTTGGCGCGCAGCCGAAGGATGGCGTCGGCAACGTCATCCTCGCCGTAGTCCACCACCGGGTGCCGGTTTGTTTTCTGATTACATGCGTTCACCAACGCATTCATCGAAAGCGGGTAGTATTCCGGTGTCGTCGCTTCTTTCTCGATCAACGCGCCCAACACCCGCACTTCAACATCATCGAGTAGTTCCATGCCTCCTAGTTTGCCGGATCGGTGCTCGTCGATGCATGTATCGCTTCCTCGATGAGCTGGCGCACCTGGTCGGCAGCAGCCTGCTCGCGCCCTTCGCGCAGCTTCGCAAGTACGGAGGAGTCGACGATCCGGTACCAAAGATCACGGCGCCGGGCGAAGTCACTGATCCGCGCGGTGATGGTCGGGCGAGCTTCCTTGAGCAGCGCGAGCAAGGCGCCGTACTCCGGCCCGATTTCCCGCTCCAGCTGCTGGCGGAGCCGTACGGCCAAAGCCGGCGCCCAACCGTTGGTCGATATGGCGATGTTCAAGTCGCCCTGGCGGTGTACCGAACCAAAACTGAAACGGCAGTGCTCGGGATCGTCCACGGAATTGCAGAGGATGCCACGCTCCTCCGCAAGCCGAAAGATCTCCGAATTGTCTGGATGGTCGGTGATGACCAAGAGACAGCCGTCCAGATCCGTGGGCTCAAACGCTCGTGGCTTCCAGACCACCAAGTCCATGGCTGCCCAGTGCTCAATTTCAGGAGCGGCCGTTGGATTGATGTACAGCGTCTCTGCGCCGGCGTCGATTAGCGACTTGACCTTGCCCGCAACCTCGTATCCCGCTCCGATCACCAGGCAGCGTTTGCCAGTCACATCCAGGAACACGGGGAAACGAAAGTTCATCTCGACGTTGCGAACTCAATGAGAAGCGTCACGAATGCTCTGCACCGGCTTGAGCGTCAACCGTGCGATGCCCTTCGGACTTCGCTTCGTGATCGTCCCCGAGTTTATCCGCCAGATCCGGCCGCACCGCTCGCAGGATCTGTTTCGCCACCTTCGTCCCGTGGTGGAAGGTTTGCGAATAGAGCGATTCGCGCTCCTCGCGCGTGTAGGCATAGCCGATGCGGTAGAACCGCTCGATGGAGGCGCCCACCACACGGGTGCCTGCGTAGGCGATGGCGGCTTTCGAAATCAAGCCTCCGCCAAAGGGAATCTTGCCCGCTAGTTGACGCGCTAAGGCGCGCCATCCGAAAGCGCTGGCAATCACCGCGGCAACTTCGGACTTCTGTTCCATATAGCCCACCTGCCGGTCACTGGCAGCCGCCAGCAGAAAGGCCATGCGGATCTGGTTCATGGTAATGAAGGCCGTATCCGACGTGAATTCCGCGAGGGCCCAAGGAAGCTCGATAATGCTGGGAATGATGTCCGGCAACGCGGTCGCCATCGAAAAGAGAGCATTCTCGCGACTGATCTTCTTAATCAGATGATCAACGTACGACCGGCGGAAGACTTCGAAATGACGAGCCAACGGTACGGCCAGATCCTCGTGCTTCGATAGAATTCGTTTCACCAATAACTCGGGTTCCTGCCGGTGAAACACCAGCGCTCGCGCCGGAGCGACAACGCCTTCGTCGTAAATTGCCAAGTCGTAGCGCAGGGCGTGCTGCGGCGCCGGGCCGCGCGTCAGCGCTTCCAGTGATTCTTTCCGGCGCCGATCAAACAGGCCTTCCAGGAAAAACTCCTCCATCCGCCGGTACGCTTCGTTGGTATGCGCGTAGAGGGCGATATTCAATTGCCGCTCGCCTAGCTCACGTACTTTTGCCGGGTTCAGGTTCCGAACTGCGTTCCGAATGCCAGCCAACGCGATAACGCTCATTGTTTACACCTCGTGTGAAACGGGAGACCGACAACCACTTAGGCGCAAGACCACCTTCAGCCTATCTTGCCATTCTAGATTGAGGCCTACCCGTTCGACGCAGATCGTTGACGGGAAGTATCGCAGGATTGTGTCCGTGGCTGGGTGAAAACAGATCGCCGGCGCCACCAGCAGCAATTTCGGCTCCTCCCGTAAGACAGTCATTCCAGGAAACAAGTTGTCCAGTTCTCCTTGCTGGCTGAGCCCAGCAATGCGCATCCAATAGTCGAGTGCTTGCAAGGGCAAATGGATGTCCTCACTGGCTTTCAATTCCAGGACCGTCAGTCGCCCTTCGCGGGAGATCGCCAGCAGATCGGCCCGGCCGCTCGCCAGTCCCGACTGCGCAAGTACTTCGCCATGAAGGCGGTCCGGAAGCAAATTGGCGTCGATGAGTTCCAGATTCCCTCGGACGGCAGCATCCAGCCAGCACTCGGGCGATCCGCGATACAGGGGGTGCCGGCGGTCTGGTGCTCCGGCGTGCCGCCGCTGAACCAGCTCAGCCGCCAGCGCCTCCACTTCGTTTGCAGTCAGCGCATTTCCCGAGAGGAAAGGATCACCGGTTGGCGATTTCCGGCTGTGGCCGCCGCGCGTTTCTTTGGCGGTTCGGAACCGGCCTCCGTAAACCTGCGCGAATTCCAAACCGTTTACCCGCAGACTTAAGCTGCCGTCATGCCGGCAAACTGCACACACACCGTAGCCGCCAGCGAGACGTTCCAGCAGGGCCCGTTCGGTGTCGCCCAGCGACGCGGCGATTTGTCGAGGCAACAAAGAAGTCTCCAGGTTGCCAAGGTCGCCCAGGTCCACTTCGCCTGCCGAGCCATGCTCATTAAACCGAAACAACCGGCAAGGCAGCATGACCTGGTTCAACTGGCGAAGTCGTTGCGCCGTTAGTTGGCCGGCTCCATCGGGAAGGAACAGCGACAACGCCAGCGGGCCGGCTGTTTCTGGCTTCCGGGCAGCGCGGCGGCGGCGCACGTAGTCGTGCCACACCAGCGCAAATGTCAGCAGCGATGCTTCGTCATCGCGGGACGGGCACGCCACGGCCACCTGTATAGTGGACCTGCGCTCAAGAATGGCCCGCGGAAACACCGGTGAAAATGAGCGAGTCAGATCCATTTCCGACGTCAAGGTGGTCACCTGGCAATCGGGAAACTCACGCTGCAGCATACGCCTGAATTGCTCTCCAAAGCCAACGCGCTGCCCGTGCAGGGTTTGCGCCGTGGATTGGGGCTTCGCCAGGTCCACCAACGTCAGCTTCGCCGTCCTCCCTCCAAATCGCTCTACCAAGCAGTGAAGGGAGGCGGACTTTCGGCCCTCAACCAGAACGACCCGCCTCGAAACAGATCGCTCGGCGGAAAGCACGTGTAGCGTCAGGCGCCCTGACTGGATCTCCGTTGTCCAGTCGCCGCGCTTCATCACGATCAATTCATCACCGTGCTCCAGGTAGCCCGGCTGGCGGCATCCCTCCAGGAAAACCTCCACCACCTGCTGCATGTCCGTTGCGGATTCGGCAATACACGCCCGAGCGCCGCCTTTAGAATGGTGATTTGCCACTAGCAATCCCTGACTTCCCTCAACGCCTCGAACTCCTCGAGGCCCGTGTCTCGAATGCCCTCGTCCGAGCGGGTCGCGCACGGGCTGACGTTACGGTAGTGGCGGTTTCGAAGAAATTCTCTGCAAGTGCGATACAACAGGCTTATCTGGCAGGTTTGCGCCACTTCGGAGAGAACTACGTGCAGGAGTTTGCGGTCAAACAACCCGCCCTAGCGGATCTTCCGGAGGCCCGCTTCCACTTCATCGGCCACCTCCAGGCGAATAAATCCCGTCAAGCCGCCGAGCTTTTTCAGGTCATACATACCGTGGATTCTCCCCGGCTCTTGCAGCGCCTGGACGCAGCGGCGCACGAAGCCGGGAAGGCGCTAGACATCCTTCTCGAGATCAAGCTTTCCGGCGAAGAGAGCAAGAGTGGAACTGACGCCTCGTCCATTCCGCGCATTTTGGCGGCCGCGGATTCCTGTCACAGCGTCCGTGTTACCGGTCTCATGACTATGCCTCCCTGGTCCGAGGATGCCGAAACGTCCCGGCCCTATTTCCAGAGGCTTGCCGCCCTCGCCCGCCAGTACAAGCTGCCGCAGCTTTCGATGGGCATGTCCAACGATTTTGAGGTCGCCATCGAAGAAGGCGCCACTCTGGTGCGGGTGGGCACAGCCCTGTTTGGGCCCCGTCCCAAACCGTCGCCCGCAACGCTCATCGCTTCATGACACGACTTCAAGCGATTGCCGCCGGGTGTCTGTTGTTTCCGTTGTTGCCGTGGCTGTATTCGCAGCCCGGGCCTCCGTCCAGAGAGATCCGCTCCGACCTCGGAATGAGGACGCGGATGCGCGATGGAGTTGAACTCGTCTCCGATGTCTTCCTTCCCGTTGCGACAGGTCGCTGGCCAACCATCCTCGTGCGCACCCCATACAACCGCCGAGGGGACGGTGTCAGGGGCTACAAAATGTTCGCGTCGCACGGCTACGCGGTGCTATTGCAGGATGTTCGCGGGCGCTACGACTCCCAGGGCGAGTTCGGTTCCATCGCGCAAGAGGGCGCCGATGGCGACGATACCCTGGATTGGATTGCCCGCCAGTCATGGTCCAACGGCCGCGTCGGGATGGCCGGAGCTTCCTATCCTGGAATCGCCGTCTGGCGCGCGGCCGTGGAGCGAAACCCCCACCTGGTTGCGATTTTCCCGATCGTTTCCGGCGACGACGAATATCTCGATCGGTTTTACTCGCCGGGCGGAGCCATGAAACTAGGCCACCGTCTCCTGTGGATCTCCGATAACTTTCACCCTCCTGGCCGCCTCCAGCCGGATTTCAAGAGCTACATCACCAACCTGCCGCTTCGCACGTCGGACATCGCTGCCGCAGGACGCCAAATACCCCTCTGGGAGGAAGCACTGGATCATCCTTCCTATGACAGCTTCTGGCAGAAGTTGAGTTTGCGGCCGCAACTCGAAAAAGTCGACTGTGCCGTCTTATCGATGGGTGGCTGGTTCGACAATTATGCACCGGACGATTTGGATGCTTTCAGCCGGCTGTCGCGTGTCGGCCGGAATGTGGAGACCTGGATCGGCCCTTGGGCCCATAGCTTCACGTACAGATTTCCAGGGGTCGATTTCGGACAGGAGTCCCGCCCGCACGTACGCTCCATGCAACTGGCGTTCTTCGATCGCCACTTGAAGGAATCGGCGCCACCGGCCAGTACGAAAGCGCGACTGCATCTGTTTGTCATGGGTGCGAACGTTTGGCGTGAGGAACACGAGTGGCCGTTGGGCCGCACCCGTTACACGTCTTTCTACTTGACAAGCCAAGGCAAGGCGAATTCGGTGCAGGGCGATGGCAGTCTCACCGCCGTCCCGCCCGACAACGGCAAGTCCAAGGCCGACCATTACGTCTACGATCCGGTTCACCCGGTGCCGACACAGGGGGGCGCCCTCTGCTGTGATTCCGACGTTCTGCCGCCCGGGCCGCTCGATCAATCCAGCGTTGAACGCCGCTCGGATGTCCTGGTATACACGTCCACTCCACTGAGCGAAGACTTGGAAGTGACCGGTCCGGTCCGTGCTTTGCTTTACGTCGCAACATCCGCCAATGATACGGACTTTACCGCCAAGCTCGTCGACGTGTCTGCCTCTGGGGCACCGCGCCTGATCACCGATGGGATCACGCGCTTACGCTACCGCCTCTCCCTGACGACCTCTTCTTTCGTGAAACGAAACTCTCCGTATCAGGTGTCCGTCGACGCCGGCGTCACAAGCTACGTTCTTCCTGCCGGTCACCGGATCCGTCTTGAAGTCTCCAGTAGTAACTTCCCGCGCTTCGATCGGAATCTGAATACGCTCCAGCCGGTGGCGGACGCCTTCAAGGCGATAAAGGCTAACCAGACCGTCTTTCACGAGCGGAAATACCCGTCGGCACTGATCTTACCCGTGATCCCGGGCACGAAGCTTGGCCTTCCCGAGCCAACTCGCCATCCCACACTGAAGGCAGCCCGTGCCGAGATGGGCCATTCCGCTCCCTGAGGTCATGGCTTCTCTCCGCCGCGGGAACGCCGCAAACTCTCCAGCCTCTGCTTCTCATCTGAGCCAGATGTAACGCTTGCCGCTTCATCGTGAATAGCACAAACCATTCTTGCAAGGAAATGTTTATGTATAGCTATCAACAGAACGGTAATCTAACTGGATCCTGCGCCGCTGGCTCGCGCGACCGCGGCGGCTTGTGGTTGACTCATGATTTCTACAATCCCGTAGGTGGAAGCAAGGACGTTATTCTCGAACACCAGATTCGGAGGCCGCCAGGAGCTCTCCTCTTGAGCCAGGATCACAACACTGTTGGCGAGTAAAGCGTCCTTATTGATGGATCGGTGCTTGGGGAATCCCCACAGTGGCGTCCATGAAGTGTGGATCTTGTCGAGCGCATACTTGGGGTCCAATGGAAATGGATAATTCGCCGCCGCCTCAGGCGCGAACTGAAGGCCCAGTCGCTGGGCGCGGTCGATCATCCAGGCCAGTGGGATATCGGATAGGGAGGTTGTTCCCGAGCCGTCGCTGGGCTCACCGCCACCCACGTCGCTATGAACACCGCTGAACCATGCTTGCTCAATGGTTTGCCCGGGTGCCGGCTCAGATGTCCAGAGGGTGGGTGGAAACTCAGACCTCTTTTCGTCGATCGAAACCGCGTGATAAGCGTTCAAGACATTCGGATGAAGCCCAGTGTCCAGGAACCCGTACTTCAGCGGGTCAACCAGACCTAGAACGGAAGGGATTCCCAGTGCGCCAACCGTCTCCCAAACGCCAACCATCGTGATCTTGGCGGCGCCTATCTCGAAGGCTCCCAGCGTGGCTAAGAGACGCGCGCGATCGTCTTTGTCGCGATAGGCCTGAAAGACGGTGTCGACGACCGCATCGTTGAAGTTCTTCGTGGGAAGGCCGCATGCGCTGATCATGCCCGCCAGGCTGCGGGCCGTGTAGGCCCCCCGGCTGAATCCAAATAGGTAGAGTTGGTCTCCCGCCTCATAAACCTGCGAGATCTTGGTGTAGGCGTCCTTTATCTTCTGGAAAAGTCCTTCCCCGAAGGCGCCACCCAGAAACTTCTGGAGCGGATCCAGGTTCGCGCCGACGCCGTCGTCGTAAAACGGCATCTGGTCCGCACTCACGGTTAGCAATTTGAAAAGCTTGTATACGTTAGTCTGACTGGCGGGGCTGTCCCAGGTGCCATCTGAACAGAAAACAATTCGTTTGCTCATGGATTGTTGCCTTTGTCCGAGTGGAAATTGTATCGCGAAATAGGGGAGGGTAGGGACCTGGAGCGGCTAGTTAAGTTTAGAGCTGCTACCCGTTCCAGAGTGTGTCTATGTCTCGGGTCCGGACAATCAGTGTGACTGGTAGGGGCGGCAGGACTCGAACCTGCTACCACCGGCTTAGAAGGCCGGTGCTCTATCCAGATGAGCTACGCCCCCACATCAAACCTGTGTTCTTCTTAGTCTAGAATGCGCGGAGCAGTTTGCGAAACCAAGGGCGCCCACGAATGCTGGAACAATACGTTCTCTCCTAGCGTACTTAAGGAGTTGGATAGGATTGGAGGCAACGTGAACCAAGCCCAGAACCTGCTTATCTTCTGTCTGTTAGCCGCTGGGACGTGCTCCTTGGGCGGCTGCGGCGACCTGGGGCAATTTGACCGCTATCGGGAGGACTTCCATTATTCCCAGGCGTTCCAGCCCAATGGGCGCCTGGAAGTGGAGAACTTCAACGGCAGCGTCGACGTTGCCTCGTGGGACCGCAACACCATCGACGTCTCAGGCACCAAGTACGCTCCTTCAAAAGACCAGATGGATCGCATCAAAGTAGACTTCCACGTGGATGGCGGCGTCGCGTACGTGAAGGTTAACCGGGTGGATTCCATGAATTGGGGCGGCGGCTACGGCGCGAAGTTCCTGATCCGCGTGCCCAAGGCCACCACCATGAGCCGGGTGAAGACCACCAATGGCGGCATCACGGTGGAAGACGTCGACGGTGGCGGAAATGTGGAGAGCACTAACGGACGGGTGCTTCTGGCCCGAGTAACTGGGGATTACCAATTGCAAACCACCAACGGCGGCATTGAGCTCGATCAATGCCAGGGTGCGATGCGCGCCCACACCACCAACGGAACTGTGAAGGGCCAACTCGCCTTGGGATCCATCAACGCCAGCACCACGAATGGCGCCATCGACATAACGCTGCGCAAGACGAAACATGGCGACCCCGTGCGCGCCGAAACCACCAACGGCTCGGTGACGCTGGCGCTCGGTGACTTTAGCGACAACGAAGTGACCGCCTCGTCCACCAACGGCTCGATCACCCTTCGCCTTCCCGACTCTCCGAACGCCCGTCTGGAGGCCCGAAACTCCAACTCCAGCATCACGAATGAGGTGATGCCATTTGCAGTCGAGGAACAATCGAAACACCGCCTGATTGGCAAATTCGGCAGCGGCGGCCCGCTGATTAACCTACACACCAGCACCGGAAGCATACATATCAGCAAATATTGAGCAGCGCCGGCTGCCGGAGGCTTTACAATACAGAATCGTGCCCTCCGTTGAGACTCGTGTCCATTACCCGCCGCTTGTGAGAGCAGGTGTGCTCGTCGCCGCCGCGCTTGCCGTGGTCATAGTCTTCGTTGTGGATCAGTTCGAGCGAGACTTTCAGCCGCGCACTCGCGATCCGTTTCAGGTTCAAGCGCAAGCCGAACGGTTTCGGGGTGTCATCGCGGCTCTGCCGCCGGCTGCCGTGGTGGGCTACCTGACGGACCTCGAACCTGCCGACCGTTCGGCGCCGATCATCTTCCGCACGGCGCAGTACACGCTGGCCCCGCGACTGCTGCAGCCCGGCCCCGGACAGGAGTGGGTCATCGGCAACTTCTCCAAGGCCGGTGACTTCCGTGCTTTTGGCGCAGGGAAGGGTTTGCAACTCGTCCAGGATTACGGCAACGGCGTGGTGCTCTACCGGCGCGGAGCAGCCAATCGATGATCTCGATTTTGATTCTGCTCCTGGCCGCAAGCGCTGGGTGCCTGGCGCTGGCGGCCACAACGGACTTGCTCCACGTCCGCCCTCGATGGGCCGGTTTGCTGGTTGTATTGGGTACAGGAACCCTGTTCGGGTTCGGCGCTTCCTCGCTACTCTTCACCTTTGTTTGCGCCTGGCTAGGGCAAACGGTATGGATCCTGATCGGTTTGGAGGTGGCTGCCCTCGGTGCAGTGCTGGTTGTCATCAGCCGAAAGCCAATAGGCGGATCGGAAGCGTCGCCGGAACCTCCGTCAGCTGCGCCGCTCTATCCGTTTATTCTTTTGACGGTGCTACTGCTAACTCTGCTCCTGGCGACTACGAGCTTTTACTCGGGTTGGGATAGTAATCCGCAAGGCAACTGGGACGCCTGGTCCATCTGGAATCTGCGCGCTAAGTTCATGGCCGGAGACGGTGGCGTTGCGCCGCGGGCGTGGTCGCCGCAACTGGTAGAGACGCACCCCGAGTATCCGCTTCTTCTCCCTGGCTTGGTGGCGAGTGCATGGAAGGCGAGCGGCACCGTTTCTCCCGCTGCGCCCATCGCAGCCGGCTACTTGTTCTTTCTTTCGCTGGTATCTATCGCAACGGGCGGATTCACGCTGCTGCGCGGCCGGACGCTCGGTCTTCTGTTTGGCATTGTCCTGATGGCTTGTCCCGCGCTGCTGTATGAGGTGGCGACACAGTATGCGGATGTGCCGCTGGCAGCCTATTTCCTGGGAGCGGTGCTTCTACTTTTACTGGGCCGCCCCGAGATCGCAGGTGTAATGGCGGCGCTAGCGGCCTGGACGAAGCAGGAGGGGCAACTGTTCTTCCTGATCTTCCTGATCTTGCTGTTGGTCTTCAAAAGGGCACACGCGTTGCGCGCCTTGGCGGGTGCAGTTCTGCCGTTGTTGCTGGTGATGCTGTTTCAAGTGTTCATGGCCCCGCACGGCGCGACGCCCGCGCTCGCGCATCTCGCCGATCTTTCGCGCTACGGAACTATCGGCGCGGCGTTTTTTCGCCAGTTTTGGGATCTCGGCGCCGGATGGCTGCACCCGATTCTTCCGGTGCTGGTGCTCGGCCTCGTGCTACGCCTCGATCGCCGCCAGTATACTTCGGTGCTGCTGGGCGGCCTGTCTTTGCTCGGGCTCCTGGCGGGATATTTCGTGGTCTATTTGACTTCATCGAATGACCTCACTTGGTACCTCAGTACGTCGCTCAACCGGCTCTTTGTGCAACTCTGGCCGCTCATGTTACTCACGGCCTTCCTGGCTCTGCGGCGTCCGGAAGAACTGGCAACGGTGGAGACCGTGGCGCCGGGACTTAGCCGCGCGGAACGACGTCACCCGTCGAAAAACAAACGGAACGTTGCTGCTAGTTAGGATATCGCCGACACGGTGCGGGGGGTGTTCGGCAGCCGCACCGTTACTCCCGCGGCTCGGTTTCAGCGTTTGCTCCGTCTCCCTTTCCGCTCCCTGATGGTCCCATCTCCGTTTTGGTCCGCTTGCTGACGCGCGCGGTTCAGTGCAACTTTTCACGCGCACTCTTACCGTCGCGGCGATGGACCCTTTACTGGCCGATGCGGTTCATCTGATACCCTACCGTCCATGCCCAAGATGATCGCCAAGCCGAAAGCAATCCATTGGGTGGCGCTGATCCTGCTCGTCATCTCGGTGTGCATCAATTACATCGACCGCGGCAACCTGAGCGTGGCGGGAAAGAGCATAGAGGCCGATCTGCATCTCACACAGGAGCAGCTCGGCGTCCTGTTTGGCGGATTCTTTTGGACATATTCGCTGCTGCAAATTGCCGCCGGCAAGGTTATCGACCGTTACAACGTGAACTGGGTGTACGCGCTGGGTTTCCTGGTCTGGTCGGGCTGTACCGCAGCCACCGGACTGGCGACGGGATTCTGGTCCATCTTTCTCATGCGGCTGCTGATTGGTACAGGTGAATCGGTCGCGTATCCCTCCTATTCGAAGATTATTTCAGCGACTTTCCCGGAAGGACTGCGCGGCACCGCGAACGCGCTGATCGACGTTGGTTCGAAGATCGGCCCAGCGCTCGGTGTACTGGTCGGAGTCAAGTTGGTCAATTGGCTGAGCTGGCGCGGCATGTTCTTCGCGATCGGCGCCGTCAGTCTCATCTGGCTCATTCCCTGGTCGGCCATCGTGCCAAGCCTGAAGGTGCGGGTTCTGGAGAAGGCGGGAAGCAGGCCGGAGGTCGTCCTTCCCACCTACAGGGAGATCCTATCGAAGCGAGAGGTGTGGGGCACGATCATCGGGCTATTCGGCGCCAACTACACCTGGTACTTCTTCCTCACCTGGCTGCCGTACTACTTCGAGCATGAGCGCCACTACACGCACGACAAGCTGGCGTTTCTTGGATCGCTGCCGTTCTGGTTCGTGGCTACCTCGTCGATGATGGCCGGACTGGCCGCCGATGCCATCATTCGCCGCGGACGGCCGGCTGCGCACGTTCGGCAAGCTTTCGTCGCGGTTGGGCTAGTCGGATGTTGTGTGTTCATGGCAGCGTCGATACTGGTTGGCAATGCGAGGCTGTCGTTGGGCCTGCTGCTGGTGGCAAGCTTCGTGTACGGCTTGTTCTCCTCGAATCATTGGGCGCTGACGCAGTCTCTCGCCGGGCCGGACGTTGCGGGGAAATGGACCGGCGTCGAGAACTGCGTGGGCAACTTCGCCGGCGTCGTGGCGGCCTACATCACGGGTAAGGTGCTGGCGACGACGCACGAGTTCTTCTTTGCGTTTGCCATCGCTTGTGGGGTGTTGCTGTTTGGTGCGTGGGGATTCTGGTTCGTGATCGGGAAGACCAGGCGCGTTCACTGGAGCTTTGAACTCACTGCGCCGGAGCCGGTGGACAGGCTATAGGACCGTGCTGAAGGCCGCTTGCTCGCGCGCGGTTGCTCTGAAAACAGGTGTTGTTGATCTGGGGACAGGCTCGCTGTGTCCACGCGGCGACGGGCTTCGGTGACGCGATACGGAGATGTGTG
>JBAUOG010000515.1:0-4728 GCA_049579625.1 Bryobacteraceae bacterium | reverse complement strand
CAGTATCCCAAGAATAGAGTGTGTGCTCCGTGTTGGAGAAAACCCTGCCACCATCGCCGCTGAATTCGAAGGAGACCGGTAAGTTTGCGTGATCAGAGTCATCAAGCGTGTACAGAGTTGCGATGCTGACGTCGGACTTTAGAAAGAGGTGCTGCCACTCCCACCCGCGCAACTCCCTTGGGCATTCCAGCAGGCGCCGACGGGCATCGACTGCTTCGTTTGACCGAAGATTGAGATCTGCAGCGGCAATATTAGCGACGTAACTCTGGAGTCGAGCGACATCTCCTTGCCGAAGCGCTTCGCGCCTTGCTGATTCCGCCTTGAAAAATAAGGTCGTGCTGACCACCAAGCCGAGGAGGATGCAAAAGAGAACCAACATTGCGGCAATGGCATACTGCCGGTGTTTCTTGATGAACTTCTGAACCCTGTACCATTGCCCGGGAGGAGCGGCAAGGACGGGCTCGTTCACCAAATAGCGCCCAATGTCCGCGGCGAATTCGGAGGCGGACGCATAACGGTGAGTTTGGTGCTTCTCCAGCGCCTTCATCGTGATGCAGTCCAGGTCGCCGCGAAGTTGTTTTTTCAGCGAGGCACCGTCTGTATGTCTACGATCGGCGATACCCTCTGCAGCGGCGCCAAGACCCTGAAAACGGGCAGTTGGCGTCGGCGGCTCCTCCTCCCGCAGAATGCGGCGGATTTCGTCGTATCCTGCTTTCCGGAGGCCCGCAGCATCGAAGGGCAACACCCCAACAAGCAGTTCGTAGAGTACGACACCGAGCGAGTAAACATCGGAGGTAGTGTCCACCTCAAGGCTCGTAGACTCGGCCTGCTCAGGGCTCATGTACTCTGGCGTTCCGATGAAGAAGCCTTGTTGGGTGAACACGGTCTTTTCCGTGAGACGTTGATTAGTCGCCTTAGCTACGCCAAAGTCGATGACCTTGGGCGCGGGATGGCCGTCCACCGTCTCGACCAGGATGTTTGACGGCTTTATGTCCCGATGAATTATGCCCTTTTGATGCGCGTGATGAATTGCCATGCACACGGACCGGAACAGTTCCAGTCTTTGCCTGTTCGTCATCCGGTGCTCGTCGCAATAACGCGTGATTGGAATACCCGGGACGTACTCCATCGCAAAGTATGGCCGACCATCCTGGCTGATCCCCGCATCGAACACCCGGGCGATGTTCGAGTGATCCATCATCGCCAAAGCCTGTCGCTCGGACTCGAATCGAGCAATTACTTCCCGCGTGTCCATTCCGGGCTTGATCAGCTTCAGCGCCACACGCCGGCGGAACGGTTTCTCCTGCTCGGCAAGGAACACGATCCCCATGCCACCTTCGCCTACCAGGCGAACTAATCGATACGGGCCCACCCATTGGCCCGCCTGCACCGATTGGGAAGGGTATGTCAGCGTGGGCGGCTGGTCACCCGGGGCTTCAGTTTCCCGTGTTCCGAGGCGCAACAGGCAATTTGGACACAGGTCCAACTTGTCGCCAACGACGGGCACCTCCACTCCACACCCCGGACATCTGCGCATGTTCATCTTCTATGCCTTACTGAAGCGGAATTTGCGAAAAGTTACGCGCCCCGGCGCGCGTCCCGTAGAAAATTGATCTGGTGCCAGCCCACCCGTTGATTCTGGTGTGAGGGAGCTGAAGAACACGTAGTATTCGAAGGCTCGGGGTCGAAGCTGACTCGGTTCTTTCAGGATCATTGCGTAGTGAGCTGGGGGGCGCGCTCCATTACAAAACTCACAAAGCCGTGGCAATCGCAATCGTAGACGCCGCGGTCCACATCGACGTTCTCCGGGTGTTGGTAATCAGTCTGTTGAAGATTGTTGACTATGAATTCGGCCTGGGAGGCCAATTGTCCGGGAAGGGAAAGCTGCGGCATCGCGGTCATCCCACTAAGTCTATCGCCGATTCCACTAGCTTTCACCATCGCCTCCTTGTCTTCACAGGAACTCGATCTGCGGACAGCCTAGGCTCCTTCGTGCCGATGATCTGGCCGTCTCAAATGTCCGAATCGATGCTTCGTTTTGTCGTGGCCGATCTTCAGACCACAGGTGCCGCCGCTAGCTCAACCGCATCTCATGGCGGAACTCTGCTGATCGGATGCGCTGTGGACACCAGGAACGTAAGGCTCAATCGGAAACTTCTCGGCGAATCGGTCTAAGTTTTCGTCAGTCATCTGCTCGCGGCTTCCACGCCAATGGATGATCTCCGTTAGCAGGCCATCTGCCAGAGAGCGCGTGCAAGTGGACTCATCAGGATTGGGCTCGCAGCCCACCCTGAATATGGTCACCCGGATAAGCGACCGCCTCTTCGTGGTGCCGAATCTGTCCTCAAGCCGGCTGAGGCGTCGCTTGACTCCGTTCATGTCGCCACCCGCATGCTCGCTGTCCGCTCCATCGCCCGCTGACGCACGAACCGCATGATCTGGCTTAGCGATCGAGCGCCAGGGAAGAAACCCCGTGGCGGCTCGGTATAAGGCAGCCCGGCTGCCTCCAAGCGACGACGGCGACGCGCCCGGACTACGTCGGCGGGGCTTTCTCCGCGCTCGTTGACCCTGGGCTTAGCTTGCTCTTCGAGCCGCCGAAGACACCGGCCTATTGTATTCACCGCTGCCAGCGCCTGTTTCTCTTAATCGGTCGTCGATCCGCAGACAGTTTGAACTCTCTCGTGCCAACAATCTCGCCATCCGCCGCTACGAGGCTCAGGATGAGAAGCCGTTCCTCGGTTGCTGGCAGTAAGCGCGCTTCCAGGCGTTCCAAGCGTCGCGCGAGATTCTTATTAGTCATCAGCGTTTCCCATCGCCACTGCCGGGCCGTTATGCGTACATATCGGAAGTTACTTTCTCCGTTCAGCAGCCAGCTCCAGAGCGGCCACACGCACCAGCAGATCCTCTGTGTCCAGCGACCTATTGGTGCGGTCTCGTCTGAAGTTCGATAACCGGATCATTGGGGTGCCCTCGTTGATGTCAGACCTGCGGCGCGCCAGAGCGTGAGCAGCCAGCTGGGGACGCTACCCTTCTGTGACCCTGTGTCGTCATCGCATCGGACACCAGCTTGCTCGGCCTGGCGACGCCACTCACTTAACAGCCAAACGGGGATGGGCGCTTTCGGAGTTGTGGTGTATCTGGCTCCGATTGCAGCGAGTCGCCGGAGATAGGATTTATGGGCTCTCATCTTTCGCTTCCGGTACTGCGAGGCGCGGCTTCTTCCAGCAGCGCCAGCCGCACCTCGATGTCTTCGATCTCCATCGCATCCTTGGTGTGATCCAAGACGCTGTCGGCGGCGCGCACCCGGGTGGAGGCCGGCGCACCCGGGTCCACCATGATCTTCAACAGGGTTGAGACAGCTGCGCTAGAGGCCTGCTGCAAACGCGAGATGGACTGGCCAAACGCAGCGCGGCGAGCTTCCCGGTACTCCGTTTGGAACTCCGGCAACTTCATCCAGCGGAGGAGCGTTTTCGTTCCAATGCCGGCTGCGCGAGCTGCCTCTTCGACGTTTCGCTGCGTAAGCAGTGCGGCGATTGCTTCTTCCTTCTTCCGCCCGTATTTTGCGCCATGACCTACCATCTGAAGCCCCCTACGATTCGCTGCGAAATTCGCTTGCTTGTGTTCGCCATCGGAGTGATGGATGTGATGCCGGCGAACGCCGAGCCAAGGAGCCCCGAATGAAGATCTTTACGATCGAACAAGATACGAACAACATCACCGTTCACCCCACGCTTCAGGATGCCGAAGCGGTGGCGAATGCCGAACGCTTCCGCAACGAGGCCGGACTCGCCAAACTGGCCGCCGACTGGCCGGCAACCCGGCTGGTTGAGATTTGGAACAGCCTGCCCGGTGTGAGCCCGGTCAAGAAGTTCACGAGCCGGAAGATGGCGGTGTCGAGGACCTGGAGAGCCATTCAGAGCCTCGACCAGCCCAACAGCGGTGAGACCAGTGAACAGGCTGAGACTGAGTTGGCTTCGAAAGAGGGTGCGCAGGACGCCGACGTTGCGCCCCAGAAGCCTGCCTCGAAGGAGAAGCCTGCCGGGCCGCGGAAGGCGCGAACAGCGGCGCCCCACGCCCAGGGAAGCCGTCAGGGTAGCAAGACGGCTACGGTCCTGGACCTTCTGAAGCGTAAGGGCGGCGTTACCTCGAAAGAGTTGATCGCTGCGACAGGTTGGCAGCCGCATTCGGTGCGCGGTTTCCTGTCCGGCACCCTCGGTAAGAAGATGGGCTTGCTCGTCCGTTCGACGAAGGGAGAGAGCGGAGAACGCACCTACTCGATTCAGGCCTGAGCCCAGCCAGCTTCGTTTTTTCTGGACGCCGCCGGATTCAACCCCGGCGGCTTTCTTCACTTGCTCTGTTCGTTGAGATGAGGGCTGGCAAAGGCGACTCATGCCGCCACCTGCATCCGCTCTGCGGCAATAGCCTCAAACGTTCTGCCATCCCCTTCGAGAGTGGCTTCTTTTCCGGAGTAGTCTTGCCAGCGCCGAACGATGCAGTCGGCATACCTCGGATCGATCTCCAGGAGCCTCGCCACTCGGCCTTTCCTCTCGCAACCGATCAGGGTGCTGCCGGACCCGCCGAAGAGGTCAGCAACAACGTCTCCAGCTTTGCTGCTATTGATCAGTGCGCGCTCGACGAGTTCGACCGGCTTGGCCGTCGGGTGAATACGGTTGGCGGCCGGTTTCTTTTCCTCCCATAAGGTCGATTGCGACTTATCGCCGTACCAAG
>JBAUOG010000514.1:0-2214 GCA_049579625.1 Bryobacteraceae bacterium | reverse complement strand
CTCGATACGCAGGGAAGGAGATCTCAATCATGAGCTTTGCAGAACCCAACAAGAGCGGCACGTCAGCATATGCTCTTGATACCAGGAGCATACGTGTACTGGAGGGTTGGCGGGAAGAACTCGAACGGGGATCAGGGGGTGATCATGATCTTCCCTATATTTTCGCCCTCCCGGCAACCTGGCTGCAAGCGCACGCATGGATTAAGCTTTTAGCGAAGGTACACACAGCTGAATTACAACCGTAGGTCGTCCTCGGAGAGAGTAGCAGTCACGCGCACCTCGTCGAGTAGTTCGCCACTTCGGCGAAGAGAATAGAAGCTTCTGCTTCAGAACGTAAATCTGTACGAGTAATGAAAAGGAGAACGAAACATGGTGCGCCGTCTAACGGCAAGTCGAATTCCTACAAAGTAGGGGAAGGTTGGGAGCAAATACCTTCCAGGGCAAAGGGACTTACTTCGGGATGGAAACATCCTGGGGAACGGTAGCATGTCAGGAAGCGGGGAAGCACGAAGAGAGGTAGTGTAGTTGTACCCGCCAGCCCTGTGCCTATGGACAAGTTTGAGACTGAATCCGTCGTGAGAAATCACGTATGTCCAACACGATGCATCTTTCCATCCACCGTAGCCTCTCTGATACGGTGACATCACAATACGTTAGATGTCATGATGCTAACGGAAAGCAACCTGTGATGAGTGGCCTGTAATGAACAGGTTTGAGGACAAGCGGAGCCTAAAGGCACTGATAACGTTCGATTTGACCGGAATTCGGGATCGCCTACCAGCCGAGAGGCTCATGGCGACGGAGCTTCCATAGTACTCGTAGGAGTCACGACCTACCAGGGAGCCTGGGAAAGCCAGGTACAGGGGAAAGGGAAGCAGGTTCTCAGCAGATAAGCCAGCAATCGGCGCGTGATTGCGTCTGTGTTTACTCACAAGTGAACTGAAAAGGCTGCTAAGAACTGGAGAGCCGTGTGCGGTGAAAGTCGCACGCACGGTTCGGGGAGGGGTGGTTAGAAACGTACTGTCCAATGAAACTATCAGAAAGGATTTTTGACATGTCAAAGGAACGAGAACTAGAGAGTCACATTTCTAGTATATCACAGCAACGCGCTAGCCATCTACTCTACACAACGCAACCAACCATTGATCAGGCGAAAACCGAAGCGTTTCTGGGCAAGGTGCTCAGCGATACCAGTGGCATGACCACGACCATTCTGGCGAGCATTGGTGATCGCCTCGGCCTTTTTACAAATCTCGCACATGGCCCAGCGACCAGTACTGAGTTGGCGAACCGTGCCGAGATCAACGAACGCTACGCACGCGAATGGCTTGGCGCCATGGCGAGTGCGGGCTACGTGGTCTATGACCCGGCAAGTGAACGCTTCACGTTACCGGCTGAACACCTGCCTGTGCTGGCGCAGGAAAATGGTCCCTTCTTCTTCGGGGGCAAGCATCAGATGTTAGCAGGCATGGTCGGACCCCTCAACCACCTGATCCAGGTATTCCAGCACGGGGGAGGTGTCCCTCAGTCCGCCTACGATCACAACATGTGGGATGGGTTAGAGCGATTCACCGCGGGCTGGTTTGAGAACCTGCTTATTCCGGTATGGCTGCCAGCGATGCCCCAGGTGCAGACCAAACTGGAACGGGGCGCACTGGTAGCCGATGTCGGGTGTGGCCGTGGCAAGGCATTGATCAAGCTGGCGCAAGCCTTCCCGCGCTCGCGCTATGTGGGCTATGATATGTTCGAACCGGCCATCGAAAAGGCCACAGCTCACGCCCAGGACGAAGGCGTTGCCGACCGGGTGCGCTTCGAGCATCGCGACGCCTCCGCTGGGTTGCCTGAGCAGTATGATGTGATTACCACGTTCGATGTGGTCCATGATGCCATCGACCCGCGTGGGCTGCTGCGGGCCATTCACCAGGCGCTGCGCTCGGATGGACGGTATGTGTGCCTGGACATCAATTGCGCGGAGCACCCAGAGGGAAATGCCGGGCCGCTAGCAAGCCTGTTCTATGGCTGCAGCGTTCTCTATTGCATGACCACCTCACTTTCCGGCCAGGGCGAAGGACTTGGCACCGTGGGTCTGCCAGAAGGAAAGTTGCGGGAACTCTCTACGGAGGCGGGCTTCAGCAGTGTGCGGCGGGTGCCGCTGGAGAACCCATTCAATATCCTCTACGAGATCCAGCCGTAAGAGTGCCACCCACGGTGGTA
>JBAUOG010000513.1:0-3574 GCA_049579625.1 Bryobacteraceae bacterium | reverse complement strand
GTAAGGATCCTTGGAACGTGGCCGCCGATCGCTACCATCACCGACGACAACGCCGTGTATCGGGCCAAACCTCGCGGTGACGATTCGTCGGACGACCCGAGAGCGAATCGCGATCTTCACCGGGACGATTCATCATCGAATGCGGCATTCGGGTTCGAATCGCGTAGCCGCATTTCAAGGCCCAGATTCTGAGACAGGCTTATGAGACTTCCATTCCCTTGATTTTGCGCTTCGTGCTGCGTCCCAAAACTTACCGGTTGCGGGAGAATTGGCTAAGACTAAACTCTCGGTTAGAATTGCCGATTTCGCCGTGTGCCTAATCATGCGAACCGTTTCTGTGCTGGCCGCTTACTGCGTTCTTTTGTTCGGTGGAACTAAGCCCAGTTTTGGGCAGGTTACACGGGCGCTGTTGACTGTCGATGGCCTTAGCCTCGCTCGCGATCAGCATTTGACTGCCTTTAAGATCGATACGTGGGGAGTATCCCTGTTGGCTGTATGTCAAATCCCGCCATCCGGGGAGATGAAAGCGCAAAAGTACATGGACCCAGCAGGGCTTCTATCGGGTCGCTCGGACCTGCATGGCCCTCCTCTGAAGGAATTGCACGAAATGTTCCTTGTAGATGTATACAACTATCAACCGTTGCCTAAGGGAGACCCTAAAGGAGAGTTTCGCCCCGCATCATTCTCTGGTTGGGTTGAGATAGCGAAGGAAGGCAGTGACAATTTGCCTGACACTACCCATGGGAGGCGTCGCACGCTGCACGCAAGCAACTTTCATTTAAGCCCAGCTGCACACTGCCCAATTCCGCCTCCAGCTGGGCCGTGAAGTTCCGTGAAAGCCGGTTTTGTACTCAACGATGGGCGTTAGGCTGGGCGTTTCCCTTTTTACCACGAAGGACCCCCTGCGGGACGGCGGCATTTCCTGTAACCCAATGCGCGCCGCATGCAGACCTCGATTGACAATCCAACCGCCCTGACCCACCCCTTCAATTTCCCGTCTTCTTCCGACACGATCGGCCAGTGTTTACCATGTGTCTTCTGTCGGCTCATCTGCGGTGGTCCGAGAGGATTCCAGACGATATCGCCGTGTATCGTTCCTAATCCTGGAAAGCCTATGGCAGACGAGCGGTCCGTGAATCTTCCTTACCCTGAGATCACTGGACGAGCCTTGGCGTTGACCAATGTCTCAACGAAGGGTTGTATGCCAGAATAGGCTTGCCATAAACATACGCCAGCCAAACCGGCCCCCAAAAGCGACTATCTAGAAGCTCATTCCTGTCGCCGTTGAGGACAAAATACGCCTCTTTTAGAACGACCTGAGCCTCATCCGTCTTCAGGTTCGCTCCATAGGCTAAGTCATGCCGCTACAAGCGCATTAGTTCCTGTTTGCCGACTATCCCATCGTAATCCGCGCCACTCCTAGACCGCCCGTGACTAAACCACGTCGATGACGATGAGTGTGATGTCGTCCTGCTGGGCCGCCGACGCCGATTGCCAAACGCGTATCTCGGAGAGCAGCTGCTCCAATAACTCAGAAGGCGGGCGAGACTGGTTGTCGCGAACCACTTGCTCAAGCTTCCGGTCGCCAAAGCAATCGCCGCTGGCGTTTTGGGGCTCAGTCACGCCGTCTGTGTAAAGCAGGAAGCGGTCGCCAGAGTGGATCGATAGGTCACAAACGGGGTAGTCGGCCTCCGGGATGACTCCGAACAGCAGACCATTGCTTTCGATACCCTCCAACTTGCCTTCTCGCCAGCGCAGAAGCGGCGGGTGTCCCGCCGCTGAATACAGTGCCTTGCAATTCCCGGTATCAAGCCACAGATAGGCCGCAGAGACTAATTGATCGCGTAGCAGTCCGTAAAGGATCCGGTTCAAGCCACGCAATACTTCTCCCGGCTCATCCGCGCAGGCCATCAGGGATTGCATCGCCACTTTGATCATCGAAGCGATCAGCGCGGCCGGCACACCATGTCCGGCGACGTCCGCCACCAAGAAGCCAACCTGCTCCCCATCTAGGGGAATGAACTCATAGAAGTCGCCAGCGACGGCGGTCATGGGCCGATAGGCAACCGCGATCCGAAGGCTCGAGACCTCGGGAACAGCTAGCGGAAGGATTGAGAACTGCAACTCCCGGGCGACCTTGAGCTCGTCTTCAATCGCCAGCAAGCGACGCTCGCTGTCAAGGATGATCTGCACAGCGACGTACCCGAACGAAAGCAGGAACGCGGCAAAAGCAAGATGGCTTGAGAGGCTCGATTGCTGGTAATGCAACGGGCGCAATACGTTAGACCACAAAGCCTCAGTGGCTAAAACGAGCGTGCCGGCAGCTAGAACGCGGCGGTCGAATAGAATCAGAAACTTGTCAGACAGTTTCTTCACGGTAACGACCGCTATGAGGACAAGAAGGCCGCAATCCGAGACAATCCTATGGTAGAGGATGAACTTGTCGGCTGAGCCGCGGACTGCGAACCAGCCAATTCCGATAACAGCGATTACCACCTCCGCAAGAATTAGAATCTTGATGAGAAGCCGAATTCCACCCCGGCTTAATTCCAAGAAGGCCGACATTGCAAACACAGCGAGCAGGTACGCGATCAGAGTGTTCACGTAAGGGACGCTCGTCTGAAGCACGAGCGGCAGAGCCGCAACGACAGCCGGCGACCGAGACAGGAGTCCGGTTCCATACATCGCGCTCCATATTCCTAGCCAGATAACGAGGCGTACGCCGCTCCGCCGACGGATGGCCGCAATGGAGCAAGCTGCCAATCCGACGAACAGGAAAACTGCTCCAAACACGATGTCGGCGAGTTGGCCGCGGAGCATTCCCAGAGCTTGCTCTTCCAACCGCCCACCTCCCAAACATCGCCAAGATACCAGACTCGATGTCGACGTTGATCCAGCGGAGCACTGGCTTGCAGATACCGGCGGCGAACGCCCACGGCCGTAGGCAAGGCCACTTCGTTCGAACGGCATACGGCCGACCCCTCAACCAGAACATTGGCCGGTTTAAAACCGGTTGTGTCCGGTAATCCGTTGCGTTCAGGTCAACCGGATCGCAGACGCTATCGCCGTTTATCGTTCCTAATCCGGCGAAGCTTCCCAGAACGGACTTGCGGCCCGCGTCAACCCGAATCCGAGCTTTGCACGAGTGGCGCGTTTAACCGGCCAATCTCTGCCCAGTCTCCCGCAATATCCGGAAGCGCTATTCAGCCTGCGTTGCAATCATTCTGCACCATTAAACGGTAGGGAGCAAGAGCTTTCTCTGCTGACGGACTCACTCACTTCGGAGAGCGGTAATACGGGTCCATTGGAGCGCTCTTGCGTGTTTCCCCGGTTATGACAAATCGAACGAAAAAAAGAAATGACAGTCTATCCAAAGACGTAGGAGAACTGGTCGAACGGACACACCTCACTGAAAGTTGGCCGGTATAAAAGCGTCATCCGTCCAGAGCGCAGGAATTGCCAGAACTGGGTACAGAAGCTAGTAGTCGATGAGGCCGCCGGGGGAATTGCTTGTGGCTATCGCCGTCTTCCTCCGACGGCAACCGGAAGCCTCCAGCCATACCGGATCGCCATA
>JBAUOG010000512.1:0-1887 GCA_049579625.1 Bryobacteraceae bacterium | reverse complement strand
GCACTGACCCTCCTGGATGTTCTCATTATTGAGAAAGGCTGTCAAGCTGCCCTGGCCGCCCGTTTTGTCACAGTGCGGTGCTCCGACCGCGGCGGCAGGGGTGCCATTACATCGGTAGTATTAAACGGACCGGATTCTTCTCGTGGTCCGATTGAGAACAGCCCACGAAGTCCGGGGCAGGGCGGGAGGGAGCGAAGTGGCCGAGAGGAGGCCATTCTTCGAACACAGCAGACCGGTCTGCTGTGTTCGCTGGTCTGGGGCGTGGGCGAGGCTGCTAAAGCATTGAAAGAAAAAGAGGAGCCGATTGGGCGCATAATCTGACATTTTGGATGTGGCTGGCAGGAAAGGAGTTAGCAAAAGCGAACCGGTCGTGTCAGGCTGTCCACCTCGGCCACCAATACGAGCAAAATTTGGCCGGCCATCGCATTGCCATTCTGATTGTCCAGGCCAAATCGAACCGCCTCGATGATTTATTGCCGCACCTCGATGCTTGCCGATCGGCAATGAATTCGATTCAGCCAGGCGAAGTGGTTCTCGTTGGTGGATAGTGGAGTACACCCCTGCGGTGAGACACGAACTTAGGGCAATAATCAACGGCGACATTTCGCAAGGTCCGCGGCTTGCAGAGCGGACCGCGGATAGCATTCTTAGGTTTATGGCAGCGGTCTCGCCAGCTTCTGCCCTTTCGGTGATAGTGGTGACTGTCCCTCGGATCCCAAATACGCACAGGCGCTCAACCTCGTCGGACTCGGCGGCATCGTCGCGCCCCCCGCACCTCGGCACCACTGACTGCCCACCTCAGTTCAAGGAAGAGAGGTGGGAATGCTCGGTATCTTACGATACTACTGAGTCGTGGAACACATTTCCGACGCTGACTTGCTGCTGTACGGCTTGAGACGCATACGGAATGTAGATGAATTGGCGCCGATTGAAGAACACCTGCTGCGGTGCAATGTGTGCCTGGATCGCGCTGCGGAAGTTGATAGGGCATTCTCCCAACTCGGTACAAAAGGTGCCCAAGGCCCTTCCAGCCGAGCAGCTCTTCTGCAGGGTTCCGATCGGCGATCCTCACGGGAATAACTAACCAACACTTCGCTAAGCGCTCGACTTGGGGAGCGGACCGCGGATGACGTTCTGAGGTTTATGGTAGCGGTCTCCGACACGCCTGCCATTTCGGTAATAGTGGTGGCTGTGCCCCGGCTCGCACCCGGCTCGCAATAATTCTTGTCATCGCAAATCAGGACACGATCACCAATTACGTCCCATACTACCCGCTGCAACAGGCAACCACAAAACTCATTAATTTTAATCACTTGACCTCTTCTTAATTGCTCCATTTCCTTATGGTAAGCGGACGGTTTAGAATCGCACAAAAATGTCGGATAGTGATATTTACTTGCGTAATTTCACATTCGTGCTATTATCGTGGAGAGCAGTATCTCTATGGAATCCAAAAAACTGGCAATCCCCCCTTACATCGCATACAAGACTTTTCGCAACTTCCTCGATCGCTTCAAACAAGGAATTCCAGGACGAATTGACCGCAGCGTGATGAGCAATATGTCCGGAGGGGCCCAGTCACAACTCACCGTTGCTCTGAAGTTCTTGGATCTGATCGACGATCATGCTCACCCGAAAGAAACCATGGGAAAGCTCGTGCGTGCAGAAGGGCCTGATCGCCAGAAGATTTGGCGTGAAATCCTTGAGAGCGCGTATCCATATGTTTTTGCCACTGGATTCAATCTTCAGACTGCGACAGCGAAGCTCCTGCACGAACAGTTCGAAAAGACCGCCGCCACGGGCGCCACGCTAAGCCGTTGCATATCCTTTTTTGTTGCTGCCTCTAAGGATGCCGGTATTGCGCAGTCACCGTTTTTGCGGGAAGCA
>JBAUOG010000511.1:0-3960 GCA_049579625.1 Bryobacteraceae bacterium | reverse complement strand
TCCCGCCACCCGTCAATCCAGCACCTCCCGACGTTCATCTTCAAAATGCAAAACCGGCGAACCCGTCGGAGCACTCCGACACTTTCGTATGTTTCGCCAAGAGAGTAGCACCCAGCGTCTCACTAGCGTTCGGCCCGGCTGACGGGGCAAAGCCGGAAGGAACCTACTATCATTCGCTCGGTTTCGGCATCCTGGGATGGAGCGAAGGGCAACGGAAGTAAGCCGTGGTGGCAGTGGTGTGCTTCAACACCGATCACTAGCGTGGTTCCAAGTTCCGTGCGCAAAGCAGTGGTTAACAGTCTGGGTCATACCCTTACTGATTCCGTTTGGAAGAGTATCTTTTCATGCACAGCTTGGCCGTTGTCCGAAGCTCAGAAAGGAAGCAAAGTGGGCAAGCAGCAGCAAGCATTGCAGCAGCAAAAGGTGAAGGGGAAGGCAAGTACGCCGAAGCCCAAGCGTCGGCGTCGACGGAAGGGGATGTGCTTAGAGGATCGGCCGGTCTTAGAGCCCAGCGCAGCCGGTGTCGATGTTGGTGCACGAGAAATGTTCGTGGCGGTGCCACCGGGGCGCGACGCGAATCCCGTGCGCGTGTTTGCGACGTTCACCGAGGATCTCGAGCAATTGGCTGATTGGCTCGCGCAGTGTGGTGTGACCACGGTGGCCCTGGAATCGACGGGTGTTTATTGGGTTCCGCTCTATGACATTCTCGAGCAGCGGGGAATCCGGCCGTGTTTGGTCAACGCGCGGCACATGAAGAACGTGCCTGGACGGCGCACCGATTGGCACGAGTGCCAGTGGCTACAATTCCTGCACTCGGTTGGATTACTGCGGCCTGCGTTTCGGCCTGAGGAGGACGTCTGCGCAGTGCGGACGCTGGTGCGGCACCGCAGTGAGTTGATCCAGGCGGCCACTCAACACGTGCAGCACATGCACAAGTCGCTGACGCAAATGAATTTGCAAATTCACCATGTCATCAGCGACATCACCGGTGTGACAGGACTTGCCATTGTAGACGCAATCCTGGCCGGCCAACGGGATGCAGCGGAGTTAGCCAAGTTACGCGACTCACACATTAAAGCCGACTTGGAGACGATCCGAAAATCGCTCGTGGGCAATTGGCGGCTGGAGCATCTCTTCACGCTGCGACAATCGCGCGAGTTGTATCGCACCTATCAGCAACGGATCGTTGAGTGTGATCTCGAGATTGAGGAGCGGTTGCCTAAATTCGAGCCGCGGGTTGACCCGGCGGAGAAGCCATTGCCACCCGATCAGAAACGAAACCGAGCGGGGAAGAAAAGAAGAAAGAAAAACGGCCACCCGAATCCTGAATTTGATCTGCGTACGGAAGCCTATAAACTGTTCGGGGTCGACGTCACTCAGGTTCCCGGCTTGGAAGAGAACGCTTTGCCGTTGTTCAGCGAGGTAGGTCGAGACCTGTCGAAATGGCCCAACGCAGGGCACTTTATTTCCTGGCTTAATCTTTGTCCAGACAACGACATTAGCGCCGGCAAAACGCTCTGGCGAGGAATGCGGACTGTCAAAAACCGTGCCGGTCAACTGTTCCGTTTGGCCGCTTCATCCCTCCATCACAGTCCTACACCCGTAGGCAACTACCTGCGTCGGATGAAAGCCAAGCTGGGTCCAAGCGGGGCGATCACGGCGACCGCACATAAAATCGCCATCATCTTCTACACCATGGTCAAGAATCAAGTTGAATACGACGAAACAATCTGGGCGGCAAGAGACGCTCAGAGGGAGAAAAGGCAGGAAGCAAGGCTCAAACGACAAGCTAAACAACTGGGCTACGAACTTGTGCCCTCCAAGCAGAAGCCTGCCGCATAAAAACTGATTCACCAACGATTGAGATTGGTTCCTTGGAAGCAAGACCGTCTCCCGTGATAGGGCCTGTTTGGGCTACACTGTAGAAGGAGTTTCTCTTGAGACGAGCTTTCCTTTCGATCGGTATCGCGGTCCTCTTTATCGGCACGCTGGCGGCGGCGGACGCCACCAATGCCCTTCCACGTAAGGCTCCTGAGCTGGCATTTAACGTGCCAAACCAGGGCCAGAAGCTTTTGAGCCAATATCGCGGCAAGGTCGTCGCGCTGGAATTGGTCTATACGACCTGCCCTCACTGCCAGCATGCGTCACAGATCATGACGAAGTTGCAGGGGGAGTACGGACCTCGTGGCTTCCAGGCCCTGGACGTTGCGTTCAATGACAACTCGGATTTGCTGGTCGAGAATTTCGCCAAGGACTTCCAGGTCGGCTTCCCAGTCGGGTGGGCCGCCCGCCCAGAGGTGCTGGCGTTCCTGAACCTTTCGGTGATGGACCGCTTTGTCGTTCCCCAGCTAGCGCTGATCGACCGCAAGGGGATGATTCACTACATAACACCGCCGTTGGGCGATGACACGTCTCTGACCGAGCCGGTGATTCGCCAGCGGATTGAGGAACTGCTAGCCTTGGGTAGTGGCACAACGGTTAGAAAGTCCGCTGCCGCCAGCCACCCGGCCGTCCCCAAGAGTTAGCTTCTCCCCAATGCGCCCGTAGCTCAGTCTGGATAGAGCGTTTGCCTCCGGAGCAAAAGGCCAGTGGTTCGAATCCACTCGGGCGCACCAAATTTTCCGGCTTAAGTTGTTCATAATACAGCGTCCTAATTTCATCGCACTCTCCTCTTTACATCCTCTAAATTCGCTCTGTTTTGGCCTTTTTCGGCCACATTCGGCGCATCAGGTGGCCTCAAAGGTGGCCTGGGCCACCCCTGCTGCTTCCCACCTTCCTCCACGAGTATTTGTTCCAGATCGTGCGCCGGCGTCGACGCGAGGTTGTACCACTCCATTGCGCGATCCATGTCCACTTGAGACGGATGAACGTAGCGCATGAGGAGGCTGAGGTCGGCATGCCCGAGGATCTTGGCTAGCACGGGCAGCGAACCGCCCGCCAAGGCAAAGCGAGTCGCGAAGGTGTGACGAAAGTCGTATAGTCGGCACTCGACACCCGAGCCGCCCCTGTACGTCCCTTCCCGGTCCCGCCGGCCGCGTACGGTCAGTTGGTGTGCTTTCTGCAGGGTTGTCCTCGGTCCATTCATCTTCGGCGAGGGAAAGACCCAGACGCCGGAAGAGGCGAGACGGCGCTGAAAGATGCTGAATACTTGGTCGGTCATTTTTAGCGTGCGATGAGCATTTCGTGACTTCCCCTGAGCGTTGGTATCCCAGATTGTGAACCTTCGATTGTTTAGGTCAACCTGGTCCTGGCGGAGGGACATGACCTCGTCAGGGCGCGGACCCTGGTTAACGATGATCGTCACGACGTCGGCCAAGTCCATACTGAATTGCTTCGCGGATGAAAGGTATCTTCCCTCTTCTTTCGGAGAGAGGACGCGCATCAAGCCGCTGTCTTGTTCGGTCGGAATCTTTACTTCGTCGTCATCACCTCGTGCAAATGGGTCATTGTCGGTCCACCCCTGTTTCCGGGAATACTTGAAGAACTGATCCAGCAAGAGCAGTTGTTTTCGAAGAGTGTTGTCGTGAATGCCATTTTCACGCCGCCACATCTTGAAGTTTTCGAGTTCGCCAGACCCGATCCGCGACAACAAGCAACTCCTCTGTTCGAAGTAGAACTGGAACGAAGCCAGCAGACTGGCTGCCCAACCACATTTCCGGTTCCGATGTTCGCTCCGATACCAAGCTATAAACTTTTGGATAGCTTGGTCCAAGTCGAGGCTGACCTGCCGAATGAATCGTTTCCCTTTTCGCAGTGCCTCAAGGTGAGCCACCTTCTGAGACTGAGCGGCCAGGACGTTTTCTGGTACGGCCTTTAAATCGGTGACTCGAGAATGGATCTTTCCTCTTACCTTGAATCGGTATTCCCACCTCCCGTTCTTCTCCCTGATGCCCCGCTCCGACGGATGTTTTGATCGTGCGTTCACGTATCCACCTCTCTATTTCGTAATCTGGGTAACGA
>JBAUOG010000510.1:0-12119 GCA_049579625.1 Bryobacteraceae bacterium | reverse complement strand
TCTCCGATGAAGCCAGTCGGAAAGCCGGATGCCCTAAATGGGCACGTCCGGTTTGACGAGCGGGGATGGGAAACGGGCCGCGCCACAAGCGCCGGTTCTCGCGCCCATCCTCGACTCTACCGGCTTTCGGTCACAAGAGCTGGGGTCTCGGATGCACGGTCTATCTCTCGGAGTCAAGAACTCAATCTTTCGCGATTTGAGTTCGATAGCGGCTCGTTGACAGTCCATGGACCGACCTGATACGTTCACTAGGTCTGAATGCGATCCGCTCCCTCACTTCGAGCCACTACACCAGCATTGATTCTTCTCGTCGACGACAACCCACACGGCATTCTCGCCAGGAAATCCGTGTTAGAGGAGCTGGGCTACCAGATCCTTGCCGCCAGTTCTGCCGAAGATGCTTTAGAACTCGTGAAGGAGCACCGCATCGATCTGGTAGTCACTGACTTCAAGATGCAGCAAATGGATGGCGTTGGCTTCATTGCCGCACTGCGGACGAGTGGTCACGATGTACCCGTCATACTGCTGAGCGGGTTTGTCGATAGGCTCGGCTTCAATGAAGCCTCGACGGGTGCCTCGCTCGTTATTCAAAAAAGCAACAATGAAGTGGACCATCTCCTACGCGGGATAAAGCGGTTGCTGTCTCCTGCGAAGAAACCTCCTTCACCGCAGCTTCTTACGGGGGCTCTGAAGCGTAAGGCGAAGGCCGGCAACTAACCGCTCCTCACACGCGTATTTGCAGCGTTCGCGTTGAGGCTTCTATTGCCAAGGGCGTTCATCGCGGCTGATCGTATAGTAGAGAGAAATGGCGTACCGTAGGTTCCTCGCTGCATGTCTGTTGATGGCCTGCATCGCGCATGCAGCTGCCGCGACGAAGACCAAGCCGGGCGCGGGCGCCAACCTCGCGGCTGCTGCACCGGTGGGTGGACTTTCGCTGCAGGATCGCGTGGCTCAATTGATCGTCGTCCGGGCCTACGGCGACTACCTCGGTTCGCGATCACAAGAGTACCGGACACTTGTCCATTGGGTTCGCGATCTCCATGTCGGTGGCTTCATCGTAGCCAATCGTGTCAGAAACGGCTCCGTGATCAACGCACAGCCCTACGAGATGGCCTCTTTCATCAACCACATGCAGAAGCTGGCGCGGACCCCACTGTTCGTCGCTTCCGATTTTGAGCACGGCGCTTCCATGCGCGTTGCGGAAACCGCTAAGTTCCCGTACTTCATGGCGTACGGCGCAGCCCGTGATCTGAATGCCGTGCGCGAACTCGGCGCAGCGACGGCGCACGAAGCCCGCACAGTCGGCGTGACCTGGGTGTTTGCTCCCGATGCCGACGTCAACAACAACCCGGACAATCCCATCATCAATACACGCTCATTCGGAGAAGACGCACAAGCCGTGGCGGACGGTGTCGATGCCTTTATCGCAGGCGCACATTCGGATCCACAGTCCATGGTCCTGGTGACCGCCAAGCACTTTCCCGGACATGGCGACACGGATCAGGACAGCCACATGCAGCTCCCGAAGCTCGATCAAACTAAGGAGCGGATTGAATCGGTTGAACTCGTTCCGTTCCGCTCCGCGATTGCACATGGCGTGGACGCGGTGATGACCGCACACATGGCTGTGCCTGCCTTTGAGCCGGAAGCGAAGCCTGCTACAGTTTCGAGAAGCATCCTCACGGGTTTGCTGCGCGAGGAACTGGGCTTCAAAGGCATCATCGTGACGGACGCCCTCGATATGCAGGGTGTCACAGCTCTGTACAAACAAGGTGACTTGGCGGTCCGGTCCATTGAAGCGGGCGCCGACGTTCTGTTGATGCCCTCCGACCCGCAGGCTTGTATTCAGGCCCTGGTCGCCGCCGTCCAGAGCGGCCGCATCTCCCCCAAACGCATTGATGAGAGCGTGGCGCGTGTACTGGCTGCCAAGAAGCGAGTTGGCCTCTTTAAGACACGGCTGGTCGATCTGGATCAGATCCCGGACAACCTCGATCTGCCCCATTTCGACGAACTCGCACAGGCCACCGCGGATAAGTCCGTCACGTTAGTCAAGGACGAGAAGCATCTCTTCCCGATCGCCAATGCCGACGACGCGTGCGTTGTCGTGTTATCAGAAGGTCAGTTCTCCCAGCGCGGCCAGACCCTGATCAGCGAAGTCCACAACCGGGCGCCGAAGATGAAGGCCTTCGTCGCCAACTCGAGCATGACCGATGCTGAGTTCGTGGCACTGGCCGGCGACCTCGGCGGATGCCGGCAGATCTACGTCGCCGCCTTCGTGACGGTAGCCGCCTACCGCGGCAGCGTTGGCCTTGAAGGTCCGTTGCCCGCCTTCATGAACAAGCTGACACACGGCTCAGCGCCCGTGGCTCTCATATCACTCGGGAGCCCTTATTTGCTGCGCGATTATCCTGACGTCCAGGCCTACGCAGCAACCTTCAGCACGTCGAGCACGTCGGAGATCGCCGCGGCTAAGGCGATCTTCGGCGAGATTCCCATCAACGGAAAGCTGCCGGTTTCTATACCCGGCTTCGCCAAAGTAGGTGACGGACTATCAGTGCCTGTGAAGGCGAAACAAGCAAGCAACGGAGTGGAGGCCTTATGAAGATCACATGGCTTGGGCATGGCACCTTCGAGTTTCAAATGGATTCCGGTGAAGTTCTCATCATGGACCCGTGGACGGACGGCAACCCGTCTTATCCGAAGGGACACCGCATTAAGCGCGTAGATGCTATCGCGATCTCGCACGGTCACTTCGATCACATCCACGATGCCGTACTGCTGGCCAAGAAGTTCTCTCCGAAGGTTGTCGGCATCTATGAGACCATTCACTGGCTCGAGTCGAAAGGTGTCAGCAATACCGTCGGCATGAACAAAGGCGGCACAGTGGACCTCGGCTTCGTCAAGCTGACGATGACCCACGCGATCCATAGCTGCGGCATACTCGACGACGACAAGATCATCTACGGCGGCGAAGCGGCCGGCTACGTCTTGACTCTCAAGGACAACCGTCGCATCTACTTCTCGGGAGACACCAACGTCTTCTCCGACATGGCGCTCATCCATGAACTGTATCAACCGGAGCTGGCGTTCCTACCCATCGGCGATCACTTCACCATGAGCCCGCACGAAGCCGCGAAGGCGGTTCGTCTGCTCAAGGTGAAGAAGGTTGTGCCTATGCACTTCGCCACCTTCCCGCAGCTCACCGGAACTCCCGCCGCGCTGGCGGAGAAGATCAAGGGCGAACCAACCACGGTCTGGGAGCTAAAGCCGGGAACCACAGTCGACTGGTAGCGCCCTACGCGAATGCCGGCTCGGTCTCTTCCGCAGCCGTGAAGTAGGCGCAATCCGGATGGTGGAACACCAGCGCGCTGACGCTTGCCTCCGGCTCCATCATGAAGCCTTCGGTTAGTTCCACACCAATCTCTTCCGGCCGCAGCAGCTTCCAGAGTTTGGCCTGGTCTTCAAGATTCGGGCACGCCGGATACCCAAAGCTATACCGCTTGCCGCGGTACCGCGAGGTGAAGCGCTCCTGCATGGTCATGGTCGGTGAATCTGGGAATCCCCAGTCTTCGCGTATTCGGCGGTGAAGCCACTCGGCGGCGCCTTCCGCGCTTTCAATCGCGAGCGCGCCCAGTGCAATCGACTTGAAATACTCGCCCGCATTCTTGGCTGCATCTGCGTGCTCCCGGATGCCGGCGCCGGCGGTCACGACGAACAGCGCCACATGGTCTCGCGCGCCGTCCTCCGGTCCCAGCACGTAGTCGCTCAGACAGAGGCCATCGGACTTCGCTTGCCGGTTGAAGCGGAAGGTCTCAATCGGCGAAGAGCCGCCAGGAGAGAACAGGTGCAGCGAATTCCCTTCCCGCTCCGATTCGAAGAACTGCCACACCGTGCGGATCTTCATGAAGCCCGCGGCGAAGTGTTTGATCTCTTCCACGTTGTGGAACAATTCTAGGGCCTTGGGGTCGCGGTCGGCCAACAGTTTCTCGAAGTTCCCCTTGAAACCGAGATGCCGCCCGTACAACATGAACGGGTTGATATAGCTCCACACTTCGCCAAGGTGAGGGACAGTGCGGACGCGTCGATCCAGGTAGGGCGCAGCCGGAATGGGAATGCTCGTTCGCACCTTTGGACTGCGCGCCTCGCCGACGGGAGCCGCGGATTGCTCAGCCTGGAAGTTCGTTTCCACAGGCGCGTCACGGAAGATATGCGAGTTCAGTACCTGCTCGCGTGTTGCTGGATCGGTGATCTCATTCATCAGGCGCAAACCGGTCATTGCGTCCTTCGCGTAGAGCGTCGGCGCCTGATAGCTGGGACCGATCTTTCCGTTGGTGAATCGCTCCGATAGCGCAGCGCCGCCGACTAGAAGCGGAACATCGATGCCCGCGTCCTTCAAGTCTCCTGCCGTGATGACCATCTGCTGGGCGCTCTTCACCAGCAGGCCCGAGAGACCAATGGCGTCCGGCTTGTGGTGATGGCAGGCCTTGATGATCTCCTCCGGCGGAATCTTGATGCCCAGGTTCACTACGTCGTAGCCGTTATTGCCCAGGATGATCTCCACCAGGTTCTTGCCGATGTCGTGGACGTCGCCCTTCACTGTCGCCAGCACGATCTTGCCCCGTGCCGCGGTATCCGCCTTCTCCATGAATTGCTGGAGATGGTTAACCGATGCCTTCATTGCTTCGGCCGACTGCAGGACTTCCGCCACAATCAGCTCATTGTTATTAAAGAGCCTTCCGACTTCGGACATCCCGGCCATCAACGGTCCGTTGATGATGTCGAGCGGCGCGGCCCCTTCTTTCAGCTTCAGGTCGAGGTCGGGAATCAGACCGTCCTTGGTGCCCTCGATGATGTAGTTGGCCAGCCGCTGATCCAGGGGCAGGTCGGCCGTCTTTACCTTTTCCTTCTTCGTCGCACCGCGAAAGTGTTCAGTGATTGCAGCGATGTGGTACTGGTTGACGGCGGCCTTCTGTTCCTTGGTCTGCTGGCGCCAATCCTCAGGAAGTACTTCGAGCAGCGCGGCGTTGCGATGATCTGGCGGAACGTCGACCGGCGGCGTGTTGAAGAGCAGCGACTCCGCCAGCCGGCGCTCCTCGGCCGGAATCGAAGCGAAGCGCTCCAGCTTCTCGGCGTTGACGATGGCGAGATCCAGCCCCGCTTTCGTGCAGTAATACAGGAAGACCGAGTTCACCACTTCGCGAGCAGTAGCCGGCAATCCGAACGAGATGTTCGAGATGCCCAGCACCGTCTTCACATACGGGATCTTCTCTTTGATCAGCCGTACGGCTTCGATGGTCTCGACTGCGCCCCCGATGTAGTTCTCATCGCCGGTGGCGCACGGGACCACCAGCGGATCAATGATGATGTCCCCGGGCCGAATGCCGTACTTCGTGGTCAGGATCTCGACCGACCGCTCTGCTACAGCCAACTTCCGTTCCCGCGTGAAGGCCTGGGCTTGCAGCTTGTCTTCGTCGATGGTCCCCACCACCAACGCTGCGCCGTAGGATTTTGCCAGCGGACAGATCTTCTCGAACTTCTCTTCGCCGTCTTCCAGGTTCACCGAATTGATGATGCCCTTGCCCTGGCAATATGTCAGCGCCAAATCCACCGAGCGGGGATCGGTAGTATCGATCATGATCGGCGCCTTGATCTTGTTGATCAGCTTCTCATAAAACCACGGGATGTCCGTGAACTCGTCGCGATCGCTGGTCTGCAGGCACACGTCGATGATGTGCGCGCCGTTGCGAACCTGGCGCCGCGCGATCTCGCTGGCCTCTTCCCACTTCTCTTCCGCAATCAGGTTCTTAAACAGCCGCGAGCCAATCACGTTGGTCCGCTCGCCGACAATCAGCGGCCGGTTGCTGTCTTCGGCTTCCACCAGTTCCAGCCCGGAAAAGTAAGTCCGGTGCGGCGACGCCTTTCGCGCACGCGGCTTCTTGCCCTCCGCCATTTGCGCCATGGCTCGAATGTGATCGGGACGCGTACCGCAACATCCACCGACAATGTTCAACCAGCCATGGTCGACGAACTTCGCCAACTGAGCCGCCATGCTCTCCGGCGTTTCCAAATATTTGCCTTCGTCATCCGGCAACCCCGCGTTCGGATAGCAAGAGACATAAGTCGTCGTCAGCTCGTGGATGGACCGTATGTGGTCGGTCATCAGGTCGGGACCGGTGGCGCAATTCAACCCCAGTGAAAGCAGTTCCGCGTTCGAGACGGAGGCCCAAAACGCTTCCGCCGTTTGGCCGGCCAACATGGTGCCCATCTGCTCGATCGTTCCCGAGACCATGGTCGGGATGCGATAGCCCAGCGCCTTACCGAGCCGGTCAATCGCCAACAGACCTGCCTTCACGGTTCGCGCGTCGTTGCAAGTCTCGAGCAGCAGAACGTCTGCCCCGCCCTCCACCAGCCCCTGCGCCTGGACATAATAGGTTTCAATCAGCTCCGGAAACGTGACGCCGCCAACCACGCTGATCGCCTTGGTCGTCGGCCCCATTGATCCGGCCACGAAACGCGGCCGCCCGGGTGTCGAGCATTCCTCGGCCGCCTGCCGAGCGAGTTGCGCCGCCTTGCTGCTGATCTCGCGCGCCTTGTGCTCCAGCTTGTACTCGGCCAGCACCAGGGGCATGGACCCAAAGGTGTCGGTCTCGACGATATCGGCGCCCGCGCCGTAGTAGGCTCGGTGGACATCCACAATGACGTCGGGCCGGGTCAGGACCAGGTTTTCATTGCAGCCTTCGTAGGCGGCTCCGCCGAAATCGGCGGCCGTCAGGTCCCGCTGTTGCAGCATTGTCCCCATCGCACCGTCCAGAATGAGAATGCGTGTGGAAAGAGCGTCCTGGAGCGCCTCGCGGCGTTGTTGTTGATTATCCATTGAAAGCGGTAACCCTTTAATTATAGCGGGATACGGCCATTTGGCGATTTTCGAGCACCAAACAGCTCCCAACTGCCCATGAACGGCTCCCATCGGAACTTGAGCGAGTAAGCCCGGTCCACCGGCCGGATTCCGAGTTCTGGTACGGTGTTACCAGTGCGCCGCGAATCGGACTTCTTCGGAGACATCGAGCTGCCTCTGGTCTATCTGGCCCGGTCTCTTCGCGATGCCCTGAAACTGGAAGACCTGCTCACCGCCAGCGGCATCGACTACCTGGTTGAAACCGGGACGTACACGAGCGGCTTTCTCATCCGCCGCGAACTGACCGGCGCCTACTTCTACGTCAGTCCCGCTGACGAGGTCCGCACTCGCGCCCTGCTGGTGGCGAACGGCTTCAAACCCCAACCACCGGCGGGCTGATGCCACGGCGGGAAAAAACGAAGCTAGCCGTTTTGCGAAACGAACCCCGGTAGCACCTCGTCACCCGTGCAGACTAACTCAAAGTGCTGAATGCAAAGGACTTGACGGCTAATGACCTGCAGCCGAATCCGCGGAGGTGCGACCAACCACTTGCCAACAGGTCCCGAGGCTACGCGCGTCCGGCCACCAACTGACGCAGCACATACGGCAGAATCCCGCCGTTGCGATAGTACTCGGCCTCCTGCGGCGTATCAATCCGCGCCTGGACTTCAAACGTGATCTCTGTCTTATCCGGCCTTACCGCGCGAACCTTCACCCGCGGAGCGCCGGCCACGGCGTCCACCACGCCGGTCAAGTCATACACCTCTTCGCCTGTGAGGCCCAGCGTGTCACGCGTCTCACCCGGCAGGAACTGCAGCGGCAGAACGCCCATGCCGACAAGGTTCGACCGATGTATTCGCTCGAAGCTTTCCGCAATCACCGCTTTCACGCCCAGCAGCAGCGTCCCTTTCGCCGCCCAATCGCGCGACGAGCCGGAACCATATTCCTTACCAGCGATCACGAGCAGCGGCGTGCCGGCCGCCAGGTACCTCGCCGACGCGTCGTAGATGAACATCTTCTCGCCATCGGGCAGGTGACGGGTCCATCCGCCTTCAACGCCCGGCACCATCAGGTTCTTCAGGCGGATGTTGGCGAAGGTGCCGCGCACCATCACTTCGTGGTTGCCGCGCCGTGCTCCATAGCTGTTGAAGTCGCCCGGCTTCACGCCTTGCGCAATCAGGTATTTGCCGGCAGGGCTATCGACCGGAATGGAGCCGGCCGGGGAAATGTGATCGGTGGTCACCGAATCCGCCAGCACTGCCAACACCCGCAGTCCCTTCAGATCCTTCACCGACGTGGCTGGGTCCACCATATCATCAAAATACGGCGGCTGCTTGATGTAGGTGGAATCGCCGGTCCACTCGTAGATGTCGCCGGTTGGAATCTTGATCGAATTCCACGACGCGTCACCGGCGAACACCTCCGCATACTCTTTCGCGAAAAACTCGGTGCGTGCCGACGTGCGAACCGCTGTTTCTACTTCCTGCTGCGTTGGCCAGATGTCTTTCAAGTAGACCGGGCCTCCATCGAAGCTCGTGCCCAACGGTTCGTTCGCGATATCCAGATCCACGCGGCCGGCCAGCGCATACGCCACCACCAGCGGCGGCGAAGCCAGATAATTCGATCGCACCAGCGGGTTCACGCGTCCCTCAAAGTTGCGGTTGCCACTCAGCACGGCAGCCACATTTAGTTTCCCGGAGGACACCGCCTGCGCCACGTTATCCGGCAGCGGGCCGCTGTTGCCGATACACGTCGTACAGCCGTAGCCCACTAAGTGGAAGTTCAGCTTTTCGAGATAGGGCATCAGGCCCGCGTCGGTGAGATAGTCGAAGACCACCTTGGAACCGGGCGCCAGCGAAGTCTTCACCCACGGCTTGGCCGTCAGCCCCCGCTCCACCGCTTTCTTGGCGAGCAGACCGGCGGCGATCATCACCGAAGGATTCGACGTGTTCGTGCAGCTCGTAATCGCGGCGATCACCACTGCGCCATCGTAGATGGTTTCGTGGTGGCCGTTCACCGCAAGCGGCGCGGACTTCTGCAACGCGCCGAGCGACGTCAGGAAGTTCTCCTTCACGTCAGGCAAATTGATTCGATCCTGCGGCCGTTTCGGTCCTGCCAGCGATGGCACCACCGTCGAAAGATCCAGTTCCAGCGTGTCGGAATACACCGGGTCGGGCGAGTTCGCATCCAGGAACAACCCCTGCGCCTTGGCATAGGCCTCGACAAGCGCTACCTGGTCGGCCGACCTATTGGTGAGCCGCAGATAATCCAGGCTCTTTTCATCGATGGGGAAGAAGCCGATCGTCGCACCGTATTCGGGTGCCATGTTGGCAATGGTGGCTCGGTCGGCTAGCGACAGCGCGCTCACCCCGGCGCCGTAGAACTCCACGAACTTGCCGACGACGCCCCGCTTACGCAGCATCTGTGTCACAGTCAGCACCAGGTCGGTCGCCGTCGTGCCCTCGCGCAATTTGCCGAACAGCTTGAATCCGACCACCGCGGGCAACAGCATCGAGATTGGCTGGCCCAGCATACAGGCCTCTGCTTCAATGCCACCTACGCCCCAACCCACCACGCCCACACCATTGATCATCGTGGTGTGCGAATCGGTGCCCATCAACGTGTCGGGGTACGCCTCGGCCACGCCGTCGCGTGAGCCTGTAAACACCACGCTCGCAAGGTATTCAAGATTCACCTGGTGAACAATGCCCGTGTCGGGCGGCACCACACGGAAGTTGTGAAAGGCGGTCTGGCCCCAGCGAAGAAACGCGTAGCGCTCCTGGTTGCGCTCGAATTCCAGCAGCGCGTTTTGACCAAATGCGGCAGGCGTTCCGAAAGCATCCACCTGGACCGAGTGGTCGATCACCAAATCAGCAGGAATCAGCGGATTAGCCAGTGCCGGGTTGGCGCCCATCTTCTGCAGTGCATCGCGCATGGCCGCCAAGTCCACCACGCAGGGAACGCCGGTGAAGTCCTGCAGCAACACGCGCGCCGGGCGAAACTGAATCTCCTGTGGGGCCACCGCCGTATCCCACTTCGCAACGTATTCAATGTCACTGCGTTTCACGGTGCGGTCGTCTTCAAAGCGCAACAGGTTCTCGAGCAGAACCTTAATCGAGTACGGCAATCGGGAAACGGAGGCCACACCGGCTTTCTCTATAGCGTCCAGGCGATAAATCTGGTAATCCCGATCTTTAATGCGCAGAGTACTGGCTGCGCCGAAGCTATTCTTGCTGGGCATTTGATTCCAGTTTAGTGCAGGGGGATGGGCGTCTATGGGTTTGAGAACGAGCGCTCGCAATCACCGGTCACCCGAACCTCTCGGGAAACAGCCCGGGCAGCCAGCGCGGCGCCAACGCCACCGGGAATGCAAGGCGTAACGCAGCTCGCGGGCCGTCGGATTCCAGAACCCCGTGCGCCAGCAGGGCCGCAACAATGCGCCGCGCTTGACGCGGGCTAGCGCCCACAACAAGATCAGTCTCGCCGCGCGGAAGTTCGCCGCGATAAAGGACCGCATCAAGTATGTTGCCCGATTTCGCGGGCAAGTTTCCGATTCTCATTTCTTCCTCGACCCACATCTGAATGCGCGTGCGCAGGCGGTCTGGTTGAACGAGGCTTTCCATGAAAGCGACCTGGTCAATGCAAACTGTAAGGAAGAAGCGCGTGAACTCAACCAGGGCCCCCTCACTCAAGTTGCCACGTCCGTCGAGATCGTTGCGGCGTGTCTGATCGCAATTCGCCAGCAGCGTTTTGTACCGCTCGGCATTGCGAGCCAAGCCGCGCGCCACTGACCAAACGGCTCCCGTGTCTAAGGTATCGAGAAGTGTCGCGTGAGACAGGAGCCGCGCAACGCGGCCGTTTCCATCAAGAAACGGATGCATCCACAGGAGGCGATGGTGGGCTGCGGCGGTAGCGATGATGGACTCGGTCTTGCCGATGCCCGAATAAACCTGTTCGAACCGATCGAGGAATCGCGGCAGCGACCCAGGACTCACCGCAACGTGGCGTCCGACCTTGATATCCCGCTTTCGCAGTTCCCCGGGTGTCATACGGACGCGTTCTCTAGTTAGCGGATCTTCCACCCACAGCAGACTCTCCGGCAACAAGTCACAGAACCGGCGATGTGTTTCGCAGATTCCCTCTGCCTTAAGTGCACGACCACCCGAGAGTCCACCTGCATCGATCCATTCCTGAACCGCGATATGCGCTTTGGCCTCGTATTGCAAATCGCGTTTGCGACTGTCGTGACTGTAGTCATTCTTGAGCGCCCGTTCGATGTCAACCGGATGAGTGTCGTGCCCCTCAATCAAGTTGGAGTAATAGCAGTTCATCGCACGCACCAGGTTGGCGAGAGAGCCTAGGGCACTCGTTGGCAGGCTGCGGCGGAAGCCGGCGGATTTCTGCGTGAGATCGAACGCAAGATCAGTGAGATCCGTCCGGTAATGCGAACCTTCGCCGATCAGCAGCGGTTCCATGAGGGATACGCGCTCGCCTCGGTCGTCCACGCCGATGTCCGCTCTCATGACCGCACCATGGCTGTATATAAACAACTATATATCAATTAGATAGACAGATTTACAGCGGAATGGCGACCACCTTAATGGCCGCAACAAAAGCGGGTCAACTCACGCCCGTGGCCGACGTTACCCCTTTCGCGACGACAAGATGATCTTCTAGCGAAACTACGACTGCTATCCGCCCTTCGAATCACAATCCGATCAGGCTTCCGGGTAGCTCCAAACAAACACGAAGCGGACCTGCCTTTCAGGGGCAGGCCCGCTTCTATGGGTCGAGTATGATCCGTCTTTCAGTGGTTATTGATTAACGGGCGGCTCTGACCAAGGCTACGATCCGAGTCGTAGACGCCTCTTCGTCAAGCACTTGAGGATGAGAGATCGAGTAGCCTTTATAGGTAGTCCAGACCTCTGACAGGAAACACGTGCCTTGGCCGCACTTGAAGATCATCACCGGCCCGCGCGCCTCAGTCTTGGCGGTGGGTTCGATGGAACTGACGGTCGGTACAAAGCTCGCTTTCCTGGTGTCCTCGTTGACTAGAACGAGCGGCGCGCTGTTACCGTATGGCGCTTTCAAGGTGTAGGTTCCGCTTTCATAAGCGACCAGCTTGCTGTGGAACGAGAAGGGGATGTCAGCCTTGGCTGCTTCTTGGGCCTGGATCGACTGGGCTCCGAACAGGAACAAAGCCGCCGCAGATACCCCGATATAA
>JBAUOG010000509.1:0-10543 GCA_049579625.1 Bryobacteraceae bacterium | reverse complement strand
AATAATACTGCTCCGGGTATCCCCTGCTCGCTGGCGCCACTGGCATCGTTATCCCGACGTGATCTCCGGCACGCGGAGAACCGCCTAAGGACAGAACACCGGCGGCGGATTCATAGCGTTCGCCTGGTAGAGGGGTGGCATGTAACAAAAGCGGGACGAAGTAGACGTGCTCCAAGCCGTCCGAGGCCGTCGCCCATACTCGTAAATAGGGCCAATCAACTGTCGGGAATAGGTTCGACTCAAAAGGGACGCAGTTCGTCCTCTGTTCCTGATAACTCAATTGAATGCCACACAGGTCGCCGTCGGGCAGATATCTAAGAGTAGGATGCTCATAGACGTTGTCGCGGTTCCACTCGACAACTGCCCAATCGAATTGCTGGCGCCAGGACCCGGACAGGGTAAAACCGCTCCCCGACGCCTGGCTCATGGAAGCAATCGCAGACGGTGTGAGGAAAAAACACTGCAAGTCACGATCGGGGCTCAGCTTATTGATCTGCTCAGGCATGTTTATGTCCATCAGGCATTAAAGTCGAATTGTCACCGTCAAATCGCGGCCGGGGCTGCTTGCCCAACCAGTCGGCACGGCAGTAATGTCTAGCCGTAACATTGAACCAGCGATAAGGGTAGGCAGAGTAACTCCGTCGATGACAGGCGACATAGTTAAGCTCGGCGGAATCTGTAAAGTGCAATAGACCGTCGAGCCTTGCCAAATCGTCAAGCCAAGTGGCGACCCGATGGGCGCGATTCCAACCGTGGCGCGTACGTCTTCAACGGAATGAGAAGCTTCGATAAACAGAGGCGGCGTTGCGTTCTGCTGCACGCCCAGCGTACCGGAAACCTGCATAGATAGCTGTCCACCAAAGAGTGTTCTGATGCCCCCGCTGGCCGCTGTTACGAAGCATTGAGTCCCTGCCTGACCGTCTCCCCGAACGTTGGTCAAATACAGCTGGGTCGCCGCCAGACAGATGTCCGGCACATGAACGGTATGTACGTAACTGGCCGACGCAGGATTTCCAAAAAACCCAGGAGCAAACGGTAGAATGTAAGTCTGCTTGTTGAGGGTCGTGATCACCGCCCCAGTCGCGTGTGCCGCGCCAGTGGATCCTAAAGCTCGGCGTACAACTGTGCACACGCCGGCGACTGTGGCTAGGGCCAAGACGACCATCATCTCCGAATCAATTAGGATTGTGTCCCCTAGGGCAACCGCACTGGATTGGGAGACCTGAATTGTGGTGGTCACCGCATCGATGCCATTCAGCAACGTGCACCCAGTCAGCGACGCCAACTCATTGCGGTACACCAACTGGAGGGTGCCTGCCGTGATTGATTCGGTATCGACTAATGAGTTAAATTGAATCGCGGAGATTTGCAGGTCCCCTGCTCCCAACGCGGTTACTACGTACTGGGGCGCGGGAGGTACGTCCGTGTCCGCCGAGTTCAAACCTTCCCCGCCTCCGACAATCCAGCGGGTAGTCGGACACAACTCGCCGAGCATTCCAAGTCATATACATTCGCCGCGCGACCTGAGACCTCGATGACGGTTCCAGCCTGATTGGGCACTTCAAACTGAGCGGGACTCGTAACAGAAACCGCTCCGAAACGCCACGACGCTTCCGTTATGACGAACTGGCTCGTAACATCCGGTACGACAGACCATGCAGGCGACACGGTCACTGTTGTCTGGTCGTTTCCAACGATCTTTTGCTCCTGTCCCAGTCCAGTCCCCCCAATGATGCGGCACAACATCCCGGAGAATTGCGCGGCAGTTGAACCCATATCGGCGCTTGCAATTGTCGTCGCAGAGAACGCGGTTGCCAGGAACGGTCCGGCCAGTTCCAAGCGGTAATAAAAATTGGCGTGGTCATAGTTTGGATCAGGGGGACCCACGGGCAACGCTGCTAAGCCGGTGTCAACAAATGTTGGCGCTATCGCTTGACCTGAGGCGATCCGGTAAACCAAGTGAGGGTTAGACCCGCGGTAAACATTGAAGGCGGCGGCCGTCGACGAGAAGCTTAGTTCGCTAAGTGTAACCGTGTTCGTCGCCGTGCCGGCAGGAACCGACGCGAGCACTGTAAAGGAGGGGGTTCCTTCGTTCCCATTGGCATCGACAGCAGTCACAGCATAGTAAAGGTTGACGCCGCCCAGCAGAGTACCTCCAGTCGCTGCCACCGTCGGTGCCAAGCTAAGAAGTGGAAGATTCGTCATTGCGCTGGAGACCTTGGAAGGCTCGACAAAACTGACGCGCAATGTATCCGTGACGCCTCCATCCGCACGCTGGGCAGTCTGCTCCTGAACGGCGAACTCCGTGTTGCCGTTCGCATCGAAGATCGTGCCGAGAAGCGGCCGCGGAACAGTTACTCCGGCGCCCGGTTGGCGCCCCGCGCCGGAAATGACGTTTGGGTTATCGCTGTACCAGGCATCATCGTGAATTTGCGCCAGCACCTGCACCAAGCGGTAGTTTATTGACGGCGAGAGCTTCGTGACACGAAATGGTACTCGTTGTAGGCCTTCCTTTGCATACGTAACGGTAATGATGTCCCCAGGCCGCGCCTTGAGCGCTCGGAAACTCGTGAGGAATTGAATGTAAGTATTGCCCTTCGTGAGCTTATCCAGTTGGCGGAGCAAAACTCGGTTGGCCTGATTGAAATTGGGAACACCGAGAGCGGTAGATGTGCTGCTAATCTCATAGCCAATAAGTGAGCTGTCGTCCGAGTCGATCAACGACAGGCTGTCCTGCTGATACTCGTTGGCTTCATCTTGAAACTCAACCGACAGCCGGTTTGAGGTTTCTGCCAGACTTCGTGACAACAGGCTCACGCTGGAGGAACCATTATCCTGTCTTGCGATGCCGGAAAACGGGCCGCTTCCATCACTGAATTCGTACGACGGCCATCCCCCAGCGAGTGTCTCAGTGCTATTGCTGCCGTCAGGCAACACCGGCTGCTGCTGCGCAATTGCAGTCTCATTTTGCAGTTCCAAATACCCATTTGCGCCGTAACGCAGCATAAGGCCCGCCGCCACGCGAACGCCACGCACGACCACCGCCGCGCTCTGACGCTTCGTCAGCTGCAAATTGCAGCGAAACCGCGGAACCTGAATAGGATTCCCGTTTAGATCCGTGCTCGAGATTAGCTCGTCGCAATACGCTGCGGCTTGCGCGAAGGTCGTTAAGTTCAGGTCGGCAAGCGCCCATCCCGCCTTTCGGAGAATATCCAGGATGATCCACGCCGGATTGTTGGTGAACGACGTATCGCGGTAGGTGCCATCGAGGTTATATCGGTCCAACAGGAGGCCTTGCAAAAGAACCTCCACGCGTGGCAACGAGTTGCCGTTATTAATCCGGTTCGGAACGACGACTGAGAGTGTCATCATACTGCCGTACGGATCACCAAGTGGGTTGCCTTGCGAATCTGCGAAGTTCGAATCGAAACTCCCGGTAACGCCACCGTCTGAGATGAGGCTGTACCAACCGGTGCTGGTCATGTCTTGCCCGGCAACTCCCGCTGGGATCTCAACATCGCTAACGATCACCTTCAGGACACCCTGCATGACACCGGCGCCCAACAAGACTTCCATGCGCGTCAAGTTGCCGTCATTTCTCGCGAATATGACCGGGGCGTTGAGCCAACCCGTCCCGTAGATCAATGGAACCGGGTCGTTGTACTTGGCGACATTCTCTTGAACTGCGGACAACTCGCTGTTCTTCTGGCCGAACCCGCGAACGAGATAGGTCGATGGAACGAACTCAACTCCACCAAATCGGCCGGTCGTATTCCCGGAGGCGTCCTTAGAAAACATTCCCAGCTGCACACAGCTAGTCCTGGAATGGTCACAACTCTCAAATGGCGCTGATCCGTTCAAGCTGCCGAGTCCACCGCTCTGATCAGGCGAATACCCACAGCGATAAAAGGCACCGTACTTATTGGCGTTACTGTTGTCCTTCGCGCTCGCTCTCTGCTCATTTGTTGTTGGAAACGACCATGGGCATTGCCGCTGGATGCGAATGTCAGGGACCGCGACACGTTGCAGGCTTAATTTGTTTGTAAAAGTAACTTTAAGGCTCTCTTCAGTAATCAGGTCCGGGTCGCCGGCGACGCCGCGAAAAAGAATGGTGCTCTCGGTTGTAATCGTCCCTGACGTGAGGTCGGCAAAAACAAAAAAGACCGTAAGCTGCGCACCCTTGAAGCCGATCCCGGCCTGTATTTCCGAAAGAATGGAGTCAGCATTCGCCAGGGTCAGGGACAGTTGTGACATGCCGTCCATGGCATCGTCGGCTGATAACTGAAGATCAAACAGATTGTGTTTAAGTATTCGCGCCGAATACTGATTGCCGCTGAAGACGATGGCGCTCGAACTCCAGCGCTCCGCGTCGCCCGACGCCAGGGTGCACTCAAACAGCAAGATTGGCGTATCTGCCTGTTCGAGTTCTTTGACGATGTTAATGGTATTCATCCGGTCACCTTAGAGATAAACCTCGACGCTCGCGTTTATGGAGAACACACCTGGAGCCGTTTCATTAAATGCAATCTGATCGGATGACCAGTGCGCATTCGGATATATTCCGCCTAATGACGGAGTTGCCCTGTAGCGCGAAGGCACGAGTTGAGGCTCCAGTTGTAGCCCAAACAGGGCGAAGTCTTGGCCCGGCAGCAGCTGGATTCCGGCAACGAAGTTGTCAGCATTTTTTGTCAGTTGGGAAGAAGAAGCGATTCGATTCCAGGCCATCCCAACCTCAAGCTGGTCCTGAGCGATCTCAAGCGCGCTTTTACGCACTAAGGTCACTGAGCCCGTTGAGGTCCCCCGAATATAGGCGCTGCAACAATACTTGAATGCCGCGGGGGCATTAATGGTCTGGACGAAGTCAATTGGCACTTGGCCGGTATTCGTCAACATGAATGCCGCCAATCCTCCTAGTGGGTCGCTGACTCCCGTCTGAATCGTTATCAGACCTTGTGTTTGCCAAGCCGCCGCTGCCAGGTTCATGCTGAATCCGAACATGTTGCCGGTCGGATCAATGAACGTGAAGGGCGCCAGCCTCCCTGAGCAGCTGTCGAAGAGACTTTGCAAGGCCGCAAGTTCGGTAGGATTCAAGTCTGCGTACGAAAGGTCCCACCTCAAGCAACCGCTATTCGGATCAGGGTAGGCCAGGACTGTTCCATCTTCGAGCACATTTGTGACGGTGTGGAGCGAAATGGACTTGCGAATTGGAAACTGCGCCAAGGCGCCGGTAGAAAGCTGGGGGAATACGAGGCTACTCATAGCACTCCATTATGGTCAATTCCGTCGATCCTTGATCTGGGCCTTCGTAGAGAGTTTCGAGCGCGGAAGTGGCAAGACGGCAGTTCGTAATTGTCTGGCCGCTAAAAGGATCGGGAAAGTCAAAAAGCCCGAAGCCTCCTTGTTCCTCCGTAAAGAACCCTTCGAGCAGCGCCAGTTCCACGTCGTTCAAGAGTGAGAGTTTCACGACCCACCACCGCACTGGTCTCGCTCTGACGATGCATCGTTGATCACTGCCATCCAGGAATCGGACCACCTGCGTTGTTCGTGCAACGTACGCAGGCATCGGATACTGAGCAATGGCGCCGCTACTTAATGCAGGAAAAGTTGCCATCTAGATCTCCGAAATGACGTCATTCAGCGAGTTGGACTGAAGCATCGCATTCTTAACAGCCTTGGCGATGTCATTACTCCGATCCATGAATGACTGCGTATCCAAGGCTGACACGTGAACGTGCACTTGGTGCCCACTGGTCGCTAGCTGACCGCCAGTCGTCGAAGGGCGTGATCCGGTCGAGCCTCCGCGAGCGGCCGGTGCCGGCGACGAAATGGATCGTGCCTGAGAACTGGTACCGATCGATACTGACCTCACGGTGGACTGGACAGGCAGCAGTTTCGCAGAATGTGGGATGCTCGCCACGAGACGCTCTGGATCCGGCAGCGTGAAGCGCTGTAACGGTGGCAGCACCTTGGAGCTTGAACCAAGCCCGAACAGCCCAAGTGCTCCGGATAGCAACTGGCCGACACCTAGGCCGCCTAGAAGGCCAGACGACAAGCCACCAAGAATGCCCGACTTCCCGCCGCCCAGTAGTGCAGTCCAGCTTGAGTTGCTGGATCCGGTTTGCGTTTGCGAGGTCCCGCGAGAAGAGGGACTACCGAACGAAATGCTCTTGGGTGCCGGGTCGGTTCCTGAACTCTTGATGCCTGCGCCGATTAAAGCAGGTAGCTTTGGCGGCGATCCGAACGACAATTTCGGGGCGCTTGCCAGATTCTTCACGAGCGATTGAAACGAGGCTCTTGACAACGACGGACTGTTATAGTTCTTCACGATAGGCCCCCTCTAGGGCCAAAAATGCATCGGCAGTTCGCGCATCCAATTCACCAAAGGCAGCTGCGCCGAGCAGCTTCCACTGGTGAAACGCCTCCAGAAAGCTGACACTGCTAGCAGTGATCTCATTCTTTGGGCATCGCTGCGTCGACACTCCCTTTCGAAACCACACCAACCCCGGCCTCTGACCGCCTTCCGGGAGGCCCTCCGGCTCCAACCAGAAGCAATTCCTAACGCGCGCTACGCCTCCGCTTCGGCATTTGTCGCAATTCCAAGCGGCCTCTGTCGAGTACTGAAAGTGGAATGCGACTAGGAGTTTTTTCTTTCTTCTTCAGATAGCCCGCATTCTTTCTGCACCTCTTGAGCAATCTCTAGACAGAGGTCCTCCGGTCCCTTCTCAAGTAGTAGAGTTATTGACGAATCTTGCCCATCGATCGACAGTCCCGCGATGCGTTCCAGCCCCCACTCGATGTAGAGCTTTGTGGTGAGCAGATCTCCGAGCGATGCCTCCATCCGCTCCGTCGGTCCTCCTGCGTTCAGGAAATCGTACTTGCGGGTCAACTCGCGAACGCGGGTCAGTAAGTCGATGCGCTGCGCGAGCGACGTCTTTCGAACCCAAAAGAGGACTCCCGCCACGGTCTGGCTCTCCACCCTGCGGCTGCTCTCAAATCGAAAAACATTATGCGAAGGCAATATAGAGTTCGTCATCCGCTACACCTTGCGCCTTGCAGCCCGTGAACGCCCACTGCAGGCGAGTATCAGAATCATCAAATTGCGGCACTTCCGGGATCACATTTGGCAGGTAAATGCCTAGCAGTTGCCCTTGCTGCTGCCCGAGCTGAAGCATCGCCGCGATCGGTTGGCGGGCCCGAGCCACCTGATAGAGAGCTTTGGTTTGCCCATCGTCCCGGGCAAACAGGCTAAACTCCGACGTCACTAGACGAGGCCCCGGCGCAATCGCCCGCGGCAAGCTCGCCCCGAATTCGCGATTTCGAACTTCAACCGAGTTATTTACCGCTACCTTCGCTTCGGTTAGCGTGAAGAACCGATTCGAAGGGCTTGAGCCTAGCCAAGCCTGGCCCAAATGGCCCGGCACGATCGAATAGTCGAAACCGCTCGATTGCGGCTCGACCGGGAAAGTCGCTAAACCAGCTTGCCCCGACGCGAAGCTGGTGCTGTCCAGAACGTCGGCCGCCGGCCCTTGAAAAAAGAACTCGTGAAAGTCGCCGTTCACGACGAATTCAAGCTGCGAAACGGCCGCACCCGCCAGAACACGGCTCACCGCATCCGTGGGATCCCAGTAGTCAAAAAGAGACACACTAGGCAAGCTCGTCGCCAGTGAATAGGTTATGGTTGGGGCCATCGAACCTCCCGCCTGTGGCATTAAAGAAAAAGGCGCGTTTAGAACCACCGAACTCGGGTCGGGAACCGTCATCACAAACCGAAGCTCGTTGTTGTATGACAGGCCCGAACCGACGGCTAGCCCGTGCGGAGTCGATGTCTGAAGCCCACTCGTGCCTACCACTGCTTGAATCGTCAACCCTGCGCTGGACGCCGGTGCTGCGCCTAAGGCTGCGTGGAACAGTGGACCGTAAGAAGGCTCCGGAGTTCCATTCCACGAAGTCAGATAGGTCTGCAACTGAAAGGTGGTTGTTTTTCGCGAGCTTGCCGGCACTCCAAGAAACGTGCGCGATCCGGTTTTATCCCTCCGGACGCCGTGTTGCAGCGCCTGTGCGATCGCCAAATGAACCGCCGGGAACCGGTTGCTGCCTGCAATCGAGGCAGCTTGCCCGTAGGCGGCCTCAATACCAACGTAAAATCGATTCTGATTCGATGAAATATAACTGGCCATATATCCTCTTAGTTGATGCTCACACTCACGATGCAAGTAACACTTGCCGTCTGCACAAATCCAGATCCTCCTGGCTTTGGCGGTTGGAGTTGCACGTCGTATGTTCCCGGGAAAAACATCCCGTTGCCCCAGTTGCCGATGTTCTGCCTTAAAACGTTCGTAACCGCTTCGACGTAGAAATGAATCCACTGCTCGACCTGATCGATCAGATCGGCGCTCGCGGCGACCGCGATCGTAACGTACACGGTTCCCGACAATGTCCTGAACTTTTCCCTGAGATTGTTTACGACGCGATCGGTATAAATCGCGATCCTTGGATAGCTGATCTGCTGCCGGCGGTCTAGAGTATCCGCGTCCGCCGAGCTCAGGATGATTTGGCTTGAGAGGATAGCCGGTAGCGCATAACCAAACTCCTGCTCGACGGCCGCGATCTGCGAGTTCAAGGCATTATCGGCGGTCAGCAAGTTGGCAATAGTTCTTGGTGCAAGTAATGTCAAGGGTGGCATCATTAACCTCTCGGCGTTCGCCGTGGATCAATCACGTAATAGTCGGGACTCTGTCCGCCCACCGGCTCGGGGCCCTCGATGATTCCGAAATCGGGAAGAAACCAGGTCGACCCAACCGGAATCGGGGCGTTGTTCTGCCGGGTGACGTCAAGCCCGATTTGCCCTAAATATACGTTCCAGCCGGCAGCGGCAGCTGGAGCGCCCTCCGAGCCCTCAGCCGTTGAGACTGCTATTGAAGATCCATCCTGCACCTCGACTCCGAGCGCGGGGCTTAAGGCTCCTTCATTCCCACTTGTATCCGTCCAGGCAACTTGCACCAGCAGTTCCTGGTTCGCCAGAGGGCCTGATTGAATCGATGCGAGCGCTGGAAGCGCTTGCGGCAGCGCTTGACTCACAACGCCGACTCCGTACTGCCAGACCAACTGTTGGGCGACGTCCGCCTGCTGTAGATATTGCGTCCACTTTCCCTTGAACCTGTCATTCAGTTGAACGTTGTAAGCTTCAGCGAAAATGTTCGCTAGAACATCGAGACAGAGCCAGCGTTCTAAGGGAGGAGTGACAACCACGGTTGACACACCCAACTGCCGCCGATACATGTGCTGCGGATCGCTGAGACCAGCTTTCAGTAACCGTAGCAAGAGGAGATCGCCTATCGACGCGATCGAGATAGAGATCTTCGCTTCGATGTCGATGCCGTGAGTAGACGTGACCGTGGTGATGTTTGTCTCATAGAGTGTCAGTTCGTCCAAGCCGATGATACTTGCGTCCGTTAGCAGTGCCATTGATTTCCCCTATTTACTGGCCGGTTTTCGTGCAGACAATGTTCCGTCGGCGTCGCTGATGATCGTTACCTGGAGGTGTTTGGCCAGCTCTGCTTTCTCGTGAGCCGCCCTGGCATCTGCCTGCCATTTTCGATATGCATCCACCTCGGACTCGGTGGCCAGTGCCACCTTGGCGCCGACGATCAACATCGCCGCCACTTCACGCCCGACCTCGGAGACTACTCCTTGCCGTCCACCTTCGCTCGTCTCCAGGCTGGTAACCATCACATACGGCTGCGCTAGAGAGGCTTCCACCTCACGCACCTTCTTGTAGAACTGTCGTAAATCCATCTGTTCCCCCAAAACAAAAGGGAACCGGCGAACCGGTTCCCTACCTCAGACACCTACACCGCTGCGGATCTTAGCTGTTTACTTGGACAGCAAAGCTATTGCGAAGCACTCCGCAACCGTAAAGCACGTCAACCGTAAACTGCTGTGAAAGCGTGTTCGGCTGATAGCTCATCACCACGCGGATCCCGAAGTTACCCAGCTCCGCATACTCAGCGATGGCGCCGGTTCCTGGAAGCGGTTGTGGCAGTCTCCGGATGACTAGGCCGACGGCATCCCGGCTGAATGCAAGGTTATGAGTGGTGACCGTAGTAACGCCGGTAACCGGAACGAACTGTGAACGGAAGATGAAGAAGTCCTTCATCTTTCCGACGTTGCCTTCGACCAAAGCCTTCAGGCCCGCGTCGCCGGCCGTGTAGTACTCGCTGAACCTTGGTATCTGCCGGATCTGCGAATAAGTCGCCGAGTTGACCACCAAATACTTTGGCGCGCTCGCAGGAACCATTGCCTGGAACAGCGCCGTCTCAGCAGCGTCAATTGTAGCCTCCGTAATTGGGGTGGCGGCGGCGCCAACCGGCGCATTCACCGAGAACTGGCCATATAGATTCAGCAGATCGGTTTCAATCCGCGTTGCGATCGCCACAACCGCCGGTTGCATGTAAGCCTTCAAAAGCTCAGGGAAAGCCAGTGCCTTCGTGACATCCGGTAGCTGGAACGTCGATTCCGCATGCGTGTTCAAAACGATCTGCGC
>JBAUOG010000508.1:0-12407 GCA_049579625.1 Bryobacteraceae bacterium | reverse complement strand
CCAGCACAGATCTCAGCATGAGCGCCGGAGTGCACACCCTCAAGGATGAAAAACGTCGCGGTATTTTCATCCGAACGGCGCCGCTCCTCAGCTCATCGGGGACACCCCGGCCTGATGTCATGCTCACCTCCAACGTCTAAAAGCGCCGGCGGAGCGCCAGCTCGCCGTGCGCGCTGTAGGCGTGTCCCCAAACGCGACAAAGCTCGTCAACCGCGGGCCTTCTGAGGCTTCCCAACCAAGTATTTTCAGAGCAACCGCGCGCGTCAGCAAGCGGACTCGGGAACCATCGAACTTCGAAAACTGTTTCCGGCTGGATGCCGACCGGGGACAGGCATCCTGTGTTCCAAGGCGCGCACACATCTCCGCATCGTCACCGAAGCCCGTCGCCGCGTGGACACAGCGAGCCTGTCCCCAGATCAACAACACCTGTTTCCATAGCAACCGTGCGCGTACCCTTCACCTCAGACACAGAAAGCCGACTGGGGAACCATCGACTTCGAAAACTGTTTCCGGCAGAGACCCTTACCACCCACTCGAAGAGAACGTTGCCCACAAAAGAAAAAGGCCTGCTGATTTTCTCAGCAAGCCTCTACTCTTCTTGAACGCCGCTTGTGCGGCTTTCACTACTTCTTCTTAGTTGCTTTTTTAGTCGCCTTCTTCACAGCTTTCTTGGCGGCCTTCTTGACTGCCTTCTTCGCTGCTTTCTTAGGCGCTGCTTTTTTTGTTGCCATAACGAATGATTCTCCCTTCAAACAAATTGGTACTGCTTTGTTTCTACTATAGCCGCATTATTTGTTTTGATCCACTGCAATCTTTTGGTCGTCGTCGTTCTCACCGACCTTCTGGAGGTAACCGTTGCAAGTGAGAACAGGCAAATGCGGGTACTTGGGAAAGAGATCCGGTTCTTGTTGTGATCGCAAGCACATCGTGAACTGCGAGCCTCGATCGGAGACAATCATGCGCGCAAAGCGACACGTCTCACACAGCCCCCGTGTCTTGAATCGAGTCATCGCCTCAGGCTACCAGCGTCGTCGGAAACGCTGTCCCTGGCTATCATCACGCAGTGTTTCAAAAGCCAACGGTTGATATCCTTTGAAGAGAGAGGTAGTTTTTGTCGCGAGTTTCATCAGCTTTCCGCAGTTTCTTTTCGATTCTTTTCTCCGGGGTTTTACCCGAGGAGGTAGCCAGCGAGTTCGGCTTCGTGAAGGCCAAGCCTACGCCCGTTGCTGCGCCACCGCCGGTAATCAAGCTCAGTGATGGAGCTCTTCAGCTTCTTCAGATTCTTCAACGTGACTCCCGATTGATCGACTTTTTGATGGAAGATGTCTCCGGCTATGCCGATGACCAGATCGGCGCCGCTGTGCGGAATCTCCACGCCGACTGCCGCGCTTCTCTTACACGCCACGTCGAACTGGGTCCTGTTATGGACGGCGTGGAGGGCACCTATCAGAAGCTCGATGCGGCCAAAACGCCGGACGCGAATCGCATCAAGCTGCTGGGCAACGTCCCGGCCAACGGTAAAGCCCCCGGCGGGCTGCTGCGCCACCGCGGTTGGGAAGCCGTGTCTGTTCAACTGCCGCCTGTGGGTAAAACCAACGTTTCGATTCTCGCTCCGGCGGAAATCGAAGTCGAATAGCGCCGTCTGCAAGAGCCATATCGCAACCGCGTCCACGCCACCATGTCAACCAAAGACAAGAACAAAGCAAAGAGTTCTGACAAGAGCGCTGCAACGCAGTTCGTTGTCGGCATCGATCTCGGCACCACCAATAGTGCGCTAGCATACGCAACGCCGTCCGAACCGGGCCGCGACGCCTCACCCGTTTCGCTCTTCGACGTTCCACAGCTCGTCAATTCAGGTGAAATTGCAGAGCAGCCATTACTGCCTTCGTTTCTCTATATCCCTGGCGAGAGCGAATTCGTCGAAGGGTCGCTTGCATTGCCCTGGGAGAGCCGCCCCGCGTACATCGTGGGAAGTCTCGCGCAAAAGCGTGGAGCTGAGAATGTCCACCGCCTGGTCGCTTCCGCGAAGAGTTGGCTCTCGAGCCAGAATGCTGATCCCGCCGAAGCGTTCCTCCCCATCGATACGCCCGAGGGGTTTCCGAAAGTCTCTCCTCTCGAAGCCTCGCGCCAGTATCTCCTGCATCTGCGTTCTGCCTGGAATAAGAAGTTCCCGGCTGCTCCACTGGAAGAGCAATCCGTCCTAATCACCGTTCCCGCATCCTTTGATGCGGCTGCCCGTGAGTTAACGCAGCGCGCCGCCCAGCTCGCTGGCTTTGCGGAAGTGACCCTCCTCGAAGAACCGCAAGCGGCCTTTTACGCTTGGCTTGAACGTCACCCCGATTGGCGTGAGCGCGTGAAGCCCGGCGATCTCATTCTCGTCTTCGACATCGGTGGCGGCACCACCGACTTCACACTCATCTCCGTAGCCGACAAAGACGGAGAACTTCAATTGGAGCGCGTCGCGGTCGGTGAACACATTCTTTTGGGCGGCGACAACATGGATCTCGCCCTCGCTCGTTACGTCAATCAGAACCTCGCCGCAAAAAACACCAAGCTCGATCGGGTTCAGTTTCATTCGCTCTGGCAGCAGTGCCGTGCCGCGAAAGAAGCCCTGCTGGCGGATGAAGCGTCCGCGAAAACCGAAGTGCCCATCACCATTCTCGGTCGCGGAACGGGCCTCGTCGGCGGCAGCATCCGCACCAAATTGACGCGTGACGAAGCCCACACCTTGCTGCTCGACGGGTTTTTCCCGATCGTCGGCTTCTCGGACGCACCCCAGAAGCAGCGTCATTCCGGCCTCATGGAGGTCGGCCTCAATTACGCGTCCGATGCGGCCGTCACCCGTCATCTGGCGCAGTTCCTGATGCAAGCTGCGAATCGCGCAGGCAATGCAGGCGGTATCGCTCGCCCAACCCATCTCTTGTTCAACGGCGGTGTCTTGCAGGCTGACGCGATCGAGCAGCGCCTCATTACCGTGTTGAATACCTGGCTGAGCCAAGCCGGTGCACCGCCGGTGGTCACACTTCAGGACGAGACCAAACGCTCCGTCCTGATGCATGCCGTCGCCTACGGCGCCGCTTATTATGGCTTGGCGCGCACTGGTCAAGGTGTTCGCATCCGCGGCGGCGTGCCACGCACGTACTATGTCGGCATAGAGACGGCGATGCCGGCCGTCCCAGGTCTGCCCGCGCCGATGAAAGCCCTCACGGTTGTGCCATTCGGTTTGGAAGAAGGTTCGCAAGTTCAACTGCCCGGCCGCAAACTTGCGCTGGTTGTCGGCGAACACGCGGTCTTTCGCTTTTTCTCTTCCTTGTCGCGCCGCGATGATCCGCCCGGTCTGCTGCTCGACGACATCGACGATCAGTTGGAAGAGCTTGCTCCCATCGAGGTCTACCTACCGCCCAACCGCGACCAATCGGACGGCAAAGAGGAAGTTGTGCCTGTCACTCTCGAAAGCAAAGTAACGGAGACGGGCATGCTCGAGCTTTGGTGCGTTTCGACCGACGGCCGTCGTTGGAAGCTGGAGTTTAATGTCCGGGAGCGCGCGAAGGCATGAAGGTCGGCATCGACCTCGGCACTACCAACTCGGCCCTTGCCTATATCGACCCTCGCGAAGCCGCCGATGCGGACTTCCCGCCCATTCACGTCCTGCCGATTGAGCAGCAAGTCGACGCGCAGAGGTTCGCGGCCCTCCGCACATTGCCTTCATTTCTCTTCTTAAGTGACCCGCCTGTTGTGGGTGCTTACGCGCGCGAACAAGGCGCTTTGCTTCCTACCCGGACCGTTCACTCGGCTAAGTCCTGGCTCTCGAATCCAGAAGTCGATCGCACCGCGAAAATCCTCCCGTGGGATGCGCAAGAGGGCGGGCGTATTCTGTCGCCCGTCGAAGCCTCCACCGCTTACTTGAAGTATCTGGGCGATTGTTGGACGAGGGTTCATGCGTCCCCGCTCTCTGAGCACGATGTCGTGCTCACGGTACCCGCCAGCTTCGACGAAGAAGCACGCGAACTCACGGTTCAGGCTGCTCGCGACGCCGGGATCGAAAAGCTTTCGCTTCTCGAAGAACCCGCCAGCGCTTTCTACGCCTGGATTTCCAGCCATCTCTCCCGCTCTAATCGCGAACTGCACGACGGCCAGCTCGTACTCATCTGCGATGTTGGTGGCGGCACCAGCGACTTCACCCTGGTCCGCATCAACCGCACCGGGGACCACGTCGAATTCACCCGCACCACCGTCGGCCGCCACTTGCTCCTGGGTGGTGACAATCTCGATCTCGCGCTCTCCTGGCTGGCGGAATCGAAACTCGGCAAATCCTTGTCTCTTCGCCAGCGCAGCGCGCTCCGCCGCCAATGCTCGTCCGCCAAAGAACAAATCCTCGGTGCCCGTGGACCGTCAGCTATCGAGATCACGTTGGCGGGAGCCGGGACGTCCCTCATCGGCGGCACGCTGCGAACCTCCCTCACGCGCGAAGAAGTGCTTGAGCTGGCGCTCGATGGGTTCCTCCCGCCTTGCCAGCTATCCGACAAGCCGCAGCAAGATAAGCAAAGCGTTTTTCGCGAACTAGGTCTGCCCTACGTCTCCGACCCGGCCGTAACTCGTCATCTGGCCGAGTTTCTCTCCGCGGCCCCCGAAGCCGCCCACGGCGTCGACGCAATTCTCTTCAACGGCGGCTTTTTTATACCGGAAGTGTTCCGCACTCGAATCGCGGATGTTGTCGAGCATTGGTACGGCCGCCGCCCGGCCGTCTTCGAAAACCAGGACCTCGACCTCGCCGTCGCCATCGGCGCCGCCTACTACGCCTATGTCCGTTCCACCGGCAGCGGTGTTCTGGTGCGCGGTGGGCTGCCTCGTTCGTATTTCCTCGGCCTCCAGGAAGATTCAGCTTCCAAGCAACTGCGCACCGTCTGCCTCGTTCCACGCGGCACCGAGGAAGGGCAGGAGATTCGACTCGAAGAAACCGGCCTCCAACTCGTCGCCAATAAGCCGGTCGCATTTCGCTTGTACAGCTCGCTGAGCCGCACGGAAGATCGGGCCGGCGATGTCGTAGCCTTCGATGCCTCCATCGATCCTACCGATCCGTCCAGCGATCCGCGCCTCCACGCGCCTCTTCATGCCGTGATTCGATTCGGTAAAGGCGGCGAACGGCTGGTACCCATTACGCTCGGCGCTCGCCTCAGCGAGCTCGGCACACTCGAAACCTGGGCCGATTCGAAGGTCAGCGAGCATCGATGGAAACTCGAATTCCAGTTGCGCAAAGCCGTCGCGGAAACCGACACGGCTGCTTCTGTTCCCACCGTTCGCTCCAGCGCGGTCGTTACTGAAGACGCACAGGCCGCCGCCGTCGAGCTCATCCGCGACGCGTTCGCACCCGGGCCAAGCGTTCTACCAATCGAACAGCTCACCGCTCGCCTGGAACAAATACTCGGCTTAGGGCGGCTCTCCTGGCCGCTCGCAACCATCCGTGCCTTCGCTGACCAGTTGCTCGATTTCGCCGGGGGCCGCCGCAAGAACGCTGCTCACGAATCCCGCTGGCTGAACATTGCCGGCTTCTGTCTTCGCCCTGGGTTCGGCTTTACCGGCGACGAGTTCCGTATCGAGCAGGCTCGGCGCATCTACGCCGCGGGTCTTGCCTTCCCCAATCAGGTTCAGTGCGAGATCGATTGGTGGATCTTCGCCGGCCGCATCGCCGGCGGCCTCAACCGCAACCAGCAAGCCGACATCTTCCAGCGCCTTTCGCCCACTCTGTTGCCCAAGCAGAAACGGAAACAGCGTATGAATCAGAGTCTCTATCGCGAAATGTGGCGCACCGCCGCCAGCCTTGAGCTGTTGCCGCTCCAAACCAAAACGCAACTCGGCGACAGCCTGCTCGCCATGCTGAAGAGCGGAGAACTGGGCGATGCGGCGCCCTGGTGCCTCTCCCGGCTCGGCGCGAGGAAACTGTTTCGCGGCCCGATCAACCAGGTGCTTTCTGCGTCCATCGTGTCGCGCTGGGTGGAGGCGCTGCTGCGTGTCCCTGCCTCGCCGTCTCTGCTGGAAGCCATCGTGCAGATGTCGCGCCAGACCGGCGATGCATCCCGCGATCTCCCCCCGGCAACCCTCGATCTGGTTCGTAAAGCTTGTGAGTCTAGCCCCAAGGCCGCGGACCTACTCCGCCAGTTGGCCGGACAGGAGGATGACCTCGCATCCTCCAGCCGTGTCTTCGGCGAAGACCTGCCGGCTGGCTTGGTCCTCGCCGCCTTCCATGAATAGAGCATCTGGAAACCTTGTATCCATGCGTGAGACCGAGATCATCGCCCGCATACGTCAGCTCGCCGGCAAAACCAAATCAACCCGCCTGCTGACCGCAATCGGCGACGATTGCGCCATTTTCCGGCCGCGACCCGGCGAAGACCTCGTCTTCACGACAGACCTCACCATCCAGGGCCGCCACTTCCAGCTCGATTCGCATAGGGCTACTGACATCGGCCATCTCGCGCTGGCCCGATCTTTGTCTGACTTGGCCGCCATGGGCGCCGAGCCGGCCTTTTGCCTGGTATCGCTTGCACTGCCAGCCGAACTCTCCACCGCCTGGCTCAAGAGGTTCTACACTGGACTTCTCGCTCTTGCCCGGAAATCCAACGTCGGATTGGCTGGCGGTGATCTTTCGCGTTTCGATCAGGTTGTCGTCGATGTCATGTGTTGCGGCCGCGTCCCTCGCGGCAAAGCGCTCACCCGCTCCGGGGCCAAACCTGGCGATGTCATCTACGTCACGGGTTCGTTGGGTGCATCCGAGCTTGGGCTCGAAACCCGAACCGGCGATGCCTGGAAGCGGCATCTTCGTCCGCAACCGCGTCTTGCGGCTGGTGTCGCCCTGCGTAAGATCCCGGCGACCTCTGCCATGGACCTCAGCGACGGCTTATCGCTCGACCTCCATCGCCTGTCCCTCGAATCAGGCGTCTCTGCCCAGCTCGATGAGACCATCCCCGTCGCAATCGGCGCGACTCTCGAACAAGCCCTTCACGGTGGCGAGGACTATGAGCTGCTCTTCACCGCTCGCACCAAATCACGCGTGCCGCCGCAGATCGATGGGCTTTCCATCACTCGCATCGGTGAAATTACGCGCGGTAAACCGGGCGCCGTGCGTTACGGCAAACATCTTCTTAAGCCACTTGCCTTCGATCATTTTTCATGACTTACCCCGAATCCCCGAATACAGACTCTGCGAACGCGCCTCTCGTTCTCGAGTACATTCATGCGTTCCGCCAGTCGAAGGCCATGTTCGTCGCCACGTCGCTGGGTATCTTCGATGCACTCGCCACTGGTCCGGGTACCGCCAACGAGATCGCTTCGCGATTGAATCTTAATCCGGATGCCACGGAACGCCTGCTCGACTCATGTGTGTCCCTCGGTCTCCTTCAGAAGCGAGACCAGGCTTTCAGCAACACCGCGACGGCTCAGAAGTATATCGTCTCCACCAGCCCCGACACACTTGCCGGCTACATCGTCTATTCCGAGCAGTCCCTCTATCCGCTGTGGGGCAACCTCGCCGGCGCGGTCCGCGACGGCGCCAATCGCTGGGAGCAGACCTTTGGCAGCCGCACCGCCCTATTCGATCATTTCTTCCGCGACGAAACCGCCAAACGAAGCTTCCTCACCGGCATGCACGGTCTGGGTCAGCTCACGTCAAAAGCCGTCGTCCGCGTTTTCGATCTCAGCCGCTTCCGCCACCTGGTGGATCTTGGCGGAGCGACCGGTCACCTTGCCATTGCCGCCTGCGAAGCCTATGCCTCGCTTCGCGCTACAGTCCTCGATCTAGGGGCCGTCAGCGACCTTGCGCGCGAATGCATCGCCAAATCGGCAGTTGCCGATCGAGTCGCGTTTCAACCTGGCGACTTCTTCGCAGACGGCCTCCCGCCCGCGGACCTCTACGCGATCGGCCGTATTCTCCATGATTGGAATCTCGATCAATGCATTCGTCTCCTCACCCGGATACACCAGGCACTTCCATCGGACGGGGCCTTGCTGATCGCTGAAACCCTGCTTGACGACGATCACACCGGCCCTCGACACGCGCTGATGCAATCCCTCAACATGTTGGTTTGCACCGAGGGCAAGGAGCGCTCCTGTTCCGAATACCGTGACATGTGCGTCGCGGCCGGGTTCCATTCTGTCGAATGCCGCCGCACCGGCACGGTCCTCGATGCGGTCCTGGCTCTGAAATGAAAAGGCCGGTGCGACATAATGTCTTCGAATGTCACGAACCCCGTTGTTTCTCGCCCTGGCGCTTCTTTTTACCGCTGCCTTCGCCCAAGCCGAAGTGAAAATCGAAAAGGTGCCCTACGATGGCTGGCCCAATTGTTACCGCATCACCAACGGTGAGGTGGAACTGATCGTCACCACCGATGTCGGCCCGCGCATTATGCGCTATGGCTTCGTGGGCGGCCAGAACATGTTTGTTGAGTTTAAGGAAGAAATTGGAAAGTCGGGCGAATCCAAATGGTTTGGGCGCGGAGGCCACCGCCTTTGGGCAGCTCCCGAAGACCTGCACGATACCTATGCCTTAGACAACAGCCCGGTCGAAGCCACCATCAAAGGCCACGTGATTACCCTCACTGGGCCAGTTGAAAAGGAAACCGGCCTTCAGAAAGTGATCGCCGTACGGCTCAATGAAACAGGTTCCGAGGTTGAGGTCACTCACCACATCAAGAACGCCGGAACCAAAGCGCGCGAACTCGCTCCCTGGGCCCTTACCCAAATGGCTCTCAATGGCCTGGCTATTGCCGCGTTCCCGCCGCGTGGAACCCACGAGCAGTACTTAGCACCCACCAACCCGCTCACCATGTGGGCCTACACTGACTTCAGTGACCCGCGCTGGACCTTTACCTACCATTACGTTCTTCTGCAACAGCAGCCAGGCAACAAGCGGCCCCAGAAAACCGGCCTCTTCAACCAGCGCACTGTCGGAGCGTACCTGCTCGGCAGCGACTTGTTCGTAAAGAAGACCGAGGCCGATCCCAAGGCCAAGTATCCCGACTTTGGCTGCTCGTATGAAACCTACACGGCCGATACGTTCCTGGAGATGGAGACGCTTGGGCCACTGGTCAACCTTCAACCCGGACAAACGGCTTCCCACATAGAGCGCTGGAGCCTCTACAAAAACATCAAGCTCCCCGCCAAGACCGACGCCGCCATCGATGCAGCGATTGGAAAGTACTTGAAATAAAGACAGCGAAATCGCGCGCAGCCGTTAAAAGGAACGTACTGTCAGACCCGGAATCATGCGGAAGTGGCGTTCATTGCTCGTCACAAGCTCGTATCCGAAGTGAAGCGCCGTTCAGCCGATGAGCAGATCGGCGAAAGGGATTTAACCGTTCCGAAACACGAGCAAGCCGTTGGCCCTTCAGGTATTCGCGCAATGCCTCGGCAATCAACCCACTGCGGCTCAGCCCGAGTTCTCGAGCAGCATCGTCTGCTTCCTGGATCAGCGAATGCTCAAGCGAGATTACGGTCCTCAAACTGTTGGCCAAGCTCCCTACCCATTCCCCCCGCTGTTCACGCTCTTTCGCATCTCCGTCACAGACTTCGTCAGACTCGCCACTTGGTCTCCCACCGGCAAGTACTCCATAGTGATGTAGCCCGAATACCCGGTCTTCTGAATTGCCTTATAGATGTTGTCGTAGTTCATTTCACCCGTTCCCGGATCATTGCGTCCTGGATTGTCGGCGATGTGATACACGGCAACATACGGTTCGGCCTCGGTCAGCGTGCGAATCACGTTCCCAACCTGCACTTGCTCGTGATAGATGTCGAACAACAGGCGAAAATGCGGGTTGTCCACCTCCTTCACCAGCTTCAATCCCTCCGTGCAGTTGTTCAGGAAGTAGCCTTTATGATTCACCTTCGAATTCAGCGGTTCGATAATCAGCTTTGCATCGGAGGCCGCGGCCAAGTCCGCCGCTCGCTTAGCCGATTCCAGCAAGCACGCATACTGTTCCTCATGCGATATCCCGGGCTGATCGTTTCCGCTCATCAGAATGATCTGCGGAACCTCCAGCTTTTTCGACCACTCAATCCCGCTCTTCACATCCGCCAGGAACGCCTCGCGATGCGCCGGGTTCACCATCGTCACCGGCCTTTTGGTCCAGTCGTTCTGGGCCAGGAGCGTATCCATGCCCAAACCGAACGATTGCGCCATCTTCTTGTACTTCTTCACGTCCTCGTCGGTCCAGTGAATATACTCGGTCACCAGTTCCACCGACTGCATCCCGGCTTTGGCGGACGTTTCCAGCTTGTCGTCGAACGACCCGCTCAATGTCCACAGCATCACCGACGACGTGATCTTCGCCTTTTTCGGCGGCGGAGGACCCTGACTTAATCCCGTTTGCGCAAGCGTCATGGCAGCAGCACCTGTTTTAAGAAATGTTCTTCGTGTTGACTCGGACATACATCATCCCTAACCTGACCCTCAAACTAAGTTTCGCATCGAGAATAACAAAACCCGCGCGGCGGCCTCGCTGCCCCCCCGCTCCGCTGTCCTGCCAATGCCGTTTCCCCCGGCCGCCACGCTATCCTGAAAGTTCAAGTCTTAAACGCCCTTCTCCCATGTCGCAGTTGAGCTACACTACTCCTCACGGCATCACCGTCACCCGCAAAACAGCCAGGATTCCTTTTGCGCGCGGCCTTCAGAAACTGCTGACCCAATTGGACACCAAGCGCGGCGTCTACTTTTCATCGGGTTACGAGTACCCTGAGCGTTACTCCCGTTGGGACTTCGCCAGTGTCGCGCCATCCATCGAACTCATTTGCCGGGGCCGCCACTTTGAAATTCGCGCTCTCAATCGCCGCGGCCGCGTCATCATCCAGCTCTTAACCCGCGTCTTACGCTCCCACTTGCATTGGGATTCGTTTGAGGAATCCGAGAGTGCTCTCCTGGGCCAGCTCAAACCGTTGCCGGCTGTCTTTCCCGAGGAGGAGCGCAGTAAACAACCGTCTCCGTTCTCTATCCTGCGCGCCTTAGTTAGTGAGTTTCAGAATCCGGCGGACTCGCGCCTCGGCCTCATCGGCGCCTTCGGCTACGACCTGCTTCTGCAGTTCGATCCCATCCGCCTGCGCCTGCCGCGCGAGAACCAAAAGGACATTCACCTCTTCCTCTGTGACGACATCTACTTCATGGATCGCAAGAAGGAAGTCATTGAGCGTTTTAGCTACGACTTCTCAGCCGACGGCCTTTCTACCGCCGGCCTTCCTCGTGACACGCCCAAAATCCGGAAGTCCACGGTGAAGCCCGGTCCCACCGAGATCCGCTCCGACCATCAGCCCGAAGAGTACAAGGCCAATGTGGAGACCGTTCGCGAAGGTATGCGCCAGGGCAACTACTACGAAGTGGTCCTTCGCCAGACCTTCAGCGCCCCCTTCGCCGCCAGCCCCTCCGAACTGTTTCGCCGTGTGCAGACTGCCAGCCCCAGCCCTTACGAGTTCATCATCCAGATGGGTGACGAGCAGCTCGTCGGGGCGTCTCCCGAAATGTTCGTTCGCGTCGAGGGCCGTCGCGTCGAAACCTGCCCGATCGCCGGAACCGCCCGGCGCAGTGGCGATCCTATTCGCGATGCCGAAAGCATTCGCGAGCTCCTGAACTCCACCAAGGAGGAATCGGAGCTCACTATGTGCAGCGACGTCGATCGCAATGATAAGTCCCGTGTTTGCGTTCCTGGCTCCGTCCGCGTTATTGGCCGGCGCTTGATCGAATCCTACGCCGGCTTGTTTCACACCGTGGACCACGTCGAGGGCACCTTAATGGACGGCTTCGATTCGCTCGACGCTTTCCTCACCCATATGTGGGCCGTTACCATCATCGGCGCTCCGAAGAAGGCCGCTGCGCAAGCCATCGAAGATTTGGAGAAGGACGCCCGTGCGTGGTATGGCGGAGCCGTCGGCATGCTCAGCCTGAATGGGGACATTAATACCGGCATTTTGATTCGCACGGTTCACCTGGAAAATGGGAACGCTCGCTATTCTGCGGGCGCCACGCTGCTCTACGACTCGATTCCAGAGAACGAGGAGGAAGAGACGCGCCTAAAGGCAACCAACTTCTTCCGCACGTTGCTTCCCAACCAGGCAACCAGCGATGACCGTTACGCATCGCGGCCCATTGGCAATGGCGTCCGCCTGCTGCTCGTCGACAATGACGATTGCTTCATTCACACCCTGGCGAACTATGCCCGGCAAACCGGCGCTTCTGTCTCGACCTATCGTTCCGCACTGGCGCTCGAGATGATCGACCAAGCCCGGCCAGACATTGTTCTCATCTCGCCCGGCCCTGGTCGCCCGTCCGACTTTGGCGTGCCTGCCATGGTTCGCGAACTAGCGAAGCGTAGTATTCCCACTTTCGGCGTTTGTCTCGGACTCCAAGGCATCTTGGAAGCCTTCGG
>JBAUOG010000507.1:0-1869 GCA_049579625.1 Bryobacteraceae bacterium | reverse complement strand
CTGGCGCGCTCGTTCGAATTGCCCAAGGTCCCCGCGCGGCCTTTCACCGAGAGTTCCGCATCTCCGCGAAAATCAATGCGGGTTCCGTCATCGAAACGATACTTGTTCAAGTCCTTAAAGAATCCCTGTTCGGGATTGGCCGCCAGTAAAGGAACTCCCGACGCAGTCGGGTCGGCTTGGAACTTCGCCGTCTTAAAGCCGAAACTCGCAACGTCCATGATGAGCCCCACTCCTGTCGCGTACTTGATTCCTTGTGTGGCCCAAAACGCAGGATCGTTTAGCTTCTTCAGCGCAGCCGAGCTTAAGCTGAGAACCGAGCCATCCTGCCCCATCGTATTCATATCCCCGGCGATGTTCACGGGATTGTGAATTGGACGAATCAAGTCAAGAAGCGCATCTGCCTGCTTGACTCGGCCTTTCGGTGTCGTGCGGTTCTCAAGGTGAGCCGCAACGATGGTGACCTGCTGTCCCGGGAGATCAGGTATATCGATCGTCGCAATAAGATTGGTACGGCCTCCGCGGCGCACCTCGCGCACGATTTCTTCTCCGAAGAGCAGGCTGGCGCCCTTACGTTTCCCGGCCTCGACCTTTCCATATTTCTTTTCGCCGTTGTACCAGTCGTAAGCCTGATACTTAAAGGGCACGAGCTTCACATCCCGAAGGGGATAGCGAGAAAGAATTGCATTGCCATGCAGCCCAAGAAGGCGCGCCTTGTTGGTGCTGAAAAGTTCCTCCAATTGCTTTCGCTCGGCTTCATTTTTCACATTCGCGAACGATTGGACACCTAGCACCTTGGGATCAACTTCTACAAACTCGACGCCATAGGCCCAATTCATCTTGAGCGCATCGGCGAGATCCTTTACCACCGCTCGGTAGTCGCTCCTCTTCATGCCCCAATCGACTTCATTCAGCACCAGAACGTCTGCCGATTGAAGTGCGTCCATCTGCGCATTTAGCACCTGGTCGTCTACCTTTGCGGTGCTCGTATTGCTGGCGGCCTCGCTGTGTACTTTGGCGATGAATCCTTGCTTATCGGTTAGCAATAACTTGATCTCATCGAACTCGATTCCCCTCTCGATGTTCCATTCGACGAGGCGTAGCGAGGGTCCCATACCCTTGAGATCGGGGCGAAGAGGCTTCGTGCCAGCGAAGTACGCCTCATTATTGATAAAAGGCGTTGTCAGCAGAGTGTTGAGTTTGTCGGCCAGAGCGGGACCGACGGTTTCCTGCTCACCGAGAGCCACCAGTTCCTCGTAGTTCAACAGCGGCGGCTGTGAGCTGCTTGTGTAATCCGGTCTATGCCCATTCTGTGCGAATGCCCTGGAACACAAGATCAATGTCAGGAGCAGGGCGACTTGCCCTGCAGCTGCAGCAGCACGTCCACTTGCTGGAAGCAACATGGTTTCGAAATGTGTCTTGGGCATTGGTCCAAACCTCCTCATGGCGACAGGCTCCTCACATTGATTGGTTCTGGAACTGAAGGATAGTTGTCGCAGTCCGTCAGGGCTACTAGGAAAACTGCTGGGCGCGGGCTACCAGACTCACCTAGCAGTTCTCCCTGTTGCGCCGGTTCGGGGCGCTGAATCTTAAACCAGTCTTGGATGCTCGGGACTGCGTGTTTTTCTCGCAGCCATGCTCTGAGCATTAGCATTATAAATTGTGGATCCGCTGTCCGATCACGCCTAGTTGCCCCTTACTTCCCCTTCGAGACCACCTGCAGGTCATTCTCGACGCTGAACACTCCGGGTACCGAGTTCGCCCGCATTTCAGCCAACGCCTGATCGCCTTCCGTGTCTACTACGCCGGTCAGCGTCACGTTCCCATTCTTGACGATGATATGGATGGCATGCCAGCCAATCGGCGGATCGT
>JBAUOG010000506.1:0-16741 GCA_049579625.1 Bryobacteraceae bacterium | reverse complement strand
ACATTATGGAGGGGCCGGCAGACTGTGAAGCATTGACTGGTACCTCGACACCCGCGTTCGGGCCTGGTAGCCGGGAGTCGATTGAAGAAGCAGCGAGGATTGTCAATAGCTCGCAACGTCCCGTGATGCTGTTGGGGCTTCTCGCCAGTAGCCGTCGCCTGGAATCAACAAATACAACCGATTGGGACGAGGCCCAGAGACAACTTCGCGAACGCCTCGGCGCCAGGGATGACAACACTCTTGAGACCCTGCGAAAGGGCAAGCAACTTACGTTTAATGAATGGGCGGATTTCTTCTTGGTGAACTACTCCAAGCCGCCCATTCGCGCAGCGAAAACTCACGAGGCGAATGAGAACGCCTTGAAGACGCTGCGACCTATGTTCGGAAGCAGCAAACTTCTGGACATTGACGCCACGCGGATCGAGCTTCATCTTCGAGCGCGGCTCCAGCAGAAACGGCGTGTGCGGCGGAGGTCCGGAATGTTCGAACTTGGGAATCTAAAGGCCAGCAGCGTTCACCAGGAGTTCCGGGTTTTGCGGCGAATCTTGAGTGTGGCGGTAAAAAAGAAACTCGTCCCGAACAACCCTTGCGCCGCGGTCGAGTTTCCTGTAATGGTGAAAGGCTTGTTCCGGCCGCACTACATGACGTGGTCGGAACAGGCCGAGATTGAGCGGCACGCCCCAACGTACTTGCGGAACGTGATCCGAATCATTACCGAGACGGGTCTCCGAGTTTATAAAGAACTTGCGTGCATGAAGAAGGAACAAGTGGACATCGCCAACAAGGTGGTGTTCGTTGCGGATTCCAAGACTCCTACCGGGATCTCGGAAGTTCCGTTGACCGACCTCGCTGCTGAAGCATTTCATCAGCAATTGGAACTCGCCGGTCCGGGACCCTGGCTGTTCCCAAGTTCCCAAAATCCTGCTGAACACCAGCAAAATTTCAAGAAGACCTGGCAAAGGACGCTTCAACGCGCAGGTGTGCGCCACTTCAGGCTCTATGACCTCCGTTCTACCTACGCAACCCGGCTCAGTGCCGGAGGTGTGGCGGACGAATGGGTCACGCAGATGCTCCGCCAGACGGATGCCAAGGTATTCAAGAAATACTCCCAGATGAAGTTGCAGATGAAGCGCGAAGCACTGACCCAACTGAATCGTCAGGCTGGTGACTCGGCACACGGGAAGAGTTTTGATACGGGAGGAAGCGAATGACCTAGTTTTGATACGGTTCTGATACGTTTTTGCTGTTTTGGAACTGGAGCAGAAGCGATTGAGATGCGCAACCTACTGAAAACAAATGAGTCTTATGGTGGGCGCGCAGGGACTCGAACCCCGGACCTCCTGCGTGTGAAGCAGGCGCTCTAACCAGCTGAGCTACGCGCCCATCAAGCGACTTCCCCATTCTAAAACACTCGTGCTCGAACATGCTCGTCAAGCCGGGCGATGCCAGCAAGGTCCCCACGCAAAACCAAATACAATTAAGGAAACCAGCCATGACTCTGGCGAGCTTGCTTCGATCGCGTTACCGCAACTATCTCTTCCTTCTGCCGCTGTCGCTGATCGCGCTCGCTTACCAGCTCACATACACTGTCGTCTCGGTTCAGGCAGTTATCCACTGGCAGCGAGTGGCCATTGTTCCGTTCGCGATTAATGACGATGCGAGGGTAGACGCCCTCAGCCCGGAAACCGCCAAGCTCGGCTTAAAGAAGGGCGACCAGGTACTCCGCATCAATAATCGCGAAGTCACCGGGGGTCGCGTGCTGCTTGAGGAGGTGGTGCGCCACACCCCCGGGGAGTCTCTTGCGGTTGAGATTCTTCCGATGGGGCAAGCTTCACCTCGAATGGTCAACGTGCCGCTCAAGTCAGGGCGCGACGGCGCTCCGACCGCCGCCAATTGGCTCTTTGAGTGCTTTTTGTTGGCGATCACACTGCTCTGCCTTTGCGCGGGCATCTACGTGACCCTCGTCCGCCCGGACGATGGCAGGGCAGTCATCGTCGGCGGGCTTCTGCTCAGCGTCTCGCAAATGGTCACGACGGTCGCATCGTTCGCATTTCCGGAGGAACTCTGGGGCATCGTATTCTCCTTCCGGGTCGTCGCTGCTCTGTGGCCCGTTTGGATGATGCTATTCGGTCTCTACTTCCCTCAGCGGCTGGAGTGGGACAAACGTCACCCGCTGTTCAAATGGCTGGTTATTGGACCCCTCTTGGCGATCATGGCTGCCGCGTTGGTCGACCGGAACGTTTCGCTGGACCATTATCAGCCGGTCCGAGCGCTCGACCATATCTTGAGCAATACGATTACCGGTTGGATACAATTCGGCCTCAATACCATTGGCATTAGCGTGTTCTTTTTTTGCATTTCACTCAACGCGGCAACGCTTAAGAACACAGATTCCCGCCGCCGTCTCCAGTTGCTCAAGTGGGGATCAATGGTCAGTCTGACTCCGCTTCTGTTCTTCGTCATCTACGAACTGGCCTACAAGAAAAGCGAACTCGAAGGCGGTCCTGAATGGATCATCATTTCGGTTTGCCTTCTGTTTTTCCTTTTTCCAATAACCCTTGTTTATGTCGTCGTCGCCGAGCGCGCGATGAACGTCCGCATGGTGCTGCGCCAAGGCGTTCGGTACGCTCTGGCCCGCGGCGGCATCCGCATTCTGTTAGGGGTCCTGTCCGGACTAGTCGGCATGGGCATCATTTCGCTCACCTTTGGCAGCAAGATGAGCAACACCGCGAAGACAGTGACAACGGCGGTTTTTGTCATCGTAATGATCGTTGTTGTCCGCCTTGTCCGAACGCGCATCATGGCCTGGCTGGATCGCCGTTTCTTCCGCGACGCCTACAACGCCGAACAACTCCTCGAAGATCTCAGCGAAAGCGTGCGTACCATGGTCGACGAAAAACTCCTCTTCGAAACTGTCTCCCGCCGGATCTCAGAGTCTCTGCACGTTGAGAACGTGGCCGTCCTGCTGAATGGCGAGGGCTGGTTCCGTCCGGTCTATTGCCTGGGACTCGACATCCCGCCTCGCTTCGCTTTAGCCGCGGGAGCGATGACGGTCGACACCGTGATGAAAGCCAAGGAACCGCCGCGCGTCTACTTTGACGATGGCAAGAATTGGATATTCAAAGCGCCTTCCGAGGAGATTGCGGCGCTTCGCACTCTCAATTCTCAGCTGCTCCTAGCCAGTCGGCTTCAAAGAACGGATGCTCGGGGTTCTGAGCCTGGGCCCCAAGCGGTCCGAAGAACCCTATTCCAAAACCGACATTCAGTTGCTTCGCTCCGTTGCCCTGCAAACGGGCCTCGCGCTTGAGAATAGTCGCCTCACCAACGCCGTCGCGCATGAAATGGCGCAGCGCGAGCGCCTCAATCGCGAAATCGAGATCGCCCGTGAGGTTCAGGATCGTCTGTTTCCGCAAATGCTTCCGGCGCTTCCCGGCATCGACTACAAGGGCGCGTGTCGTCCCGCGCTCGGCATCGGCGGCGACTATTATGACTTCATCGCCCTTCCGAATGGCGACCTTGGCGTCGCCATCGGAGACGTATCAGGCAAAGGAATTGCGGCTGCTCTGCTGATGGCTTCTTTGCAAGCATCGCTCCGCGGGCAGACCATCACTTCCGGGGCCGATCTCGCCCTGCTGATGGCCAACGTCAACCGGCTAGTATTCGACGCATCGCCTTCTAACCGTTACGCGACGTTCTTCTACGGCCAGTACAACCGCCAGACCCGCCTCTTTACGTACGTCAACGCCGGCCATAACCCACCAGTCATTCTTCGCCGCCGCGACGGTGAAGCTCACATCATCCGTCTCGAAACAGGTGGGCCAGTGGTCGGCCTATTTCGCAGTGCACCCTACCAGCAGGCCACGGTGCCACTTGAGCCGGGCGACATCTTTCTTGGCTTCACCGACGGTATCAGTGAGGCCATGAATAAACAGGATGAGGAATGGGGCGAGGAGCGCATGATCCCGGCGCTCACTGCTTGCGCCGACAAGTCCGCCGAACAGATCATTCCAACTATCATGGCCGAGGCCGATCGCTTCGCCGACGGCGCTCCGCAACACGATGATATGACTCTCATCGTCGTCAAGCTTTCAACCTGAGACGAGCTGCCGCTAGGTCAGTGCATTGCTGCGGGTTCTTTTGATGCCGCCTTCGCCCGCCGCATAATCGCAATCATCGGCACCAGGCACGCAACCAGCACCGCCATCACCAGCAGCACATCGACATAAGCAAGTACCGTGGCCTGTCCCTGAATCATGCGCTCAATCTGCTCGTAGGCTTTCTCCGTCGACAAATGCGGTCCGGCACCGTTCGTCGCGTAGGTTTGCGCCAAGCCGTCTCGCATGCGCTGAAACGCCGGATTGCCCGCGGTTGCATTCGCGGTTAGGTAGGTTGTGTGTTTCTGCGCCTGCCTCGTCAGCATCGTCGTGATCACCGCAATGCCAATGCTGCCGCCGATGTTCCGAACAAAGCTGTTGATGGATGAGACCTGGTTGTTCTTCTCTCGCGGCACACCGACGTACGCCAGCGTATTCGACGGCAGAAAGATGAACGCCAGTCCCATGGTTTGATACACCCGCAACATCGCGGCGGTCTGGAAATCGAGGCCCATACTCACGTGTGTCGCCAGATTGTAGAGCGACCATGCCGTCATGCCGAATCCAAACGCCATCATCCATCGCGGATCCACCTTCGACACCAGAAAGCCGGCAATTGGCATTGTGAACAACATCACGAACCCGCCACCGGCCAGTGCCTCACCCGCCCGAACCGCAGGGTAGCCCAGCAGCGTCTGCAGAAACTGCGGAATTAAGACGGTTGTGCCGAACAGAACCATGCCCAGTGAAAAGGTGAAGAACATCGCCGTGGCGAAGTTCCGCTTCTTGAACAGCCGCAGATCCACAATCGGGAATGGATGATTCCACTCCCAGCGCACCCACACCACGAAGGCGACCACGGCCAACAGCAGCGCGCCCGTAATCCAGCGCGAGGCAAACCAATCTTGCTCCTGTCCCTTGTCGAGCACCAATTGAAGACAGGCGATCGCCACTACCAGAAGGATGATGCCGACATAGTCGATTCCCGACTCCTTGCGGAGTTTCTGCTGGTGCGCCAGGTACGGAGGGTCTTCCACTAGTTTGTTGGTCAAATACAGCGAGAGAATGCCTACCGGCAGATTGATGTAGAAGATCCAGTGCCAGCTGTAGTTATCGGTTATCCAGCCGCCTATGGTCGGCCCGATGGCGGGCGCCATCACCACCGCCATGCCGTAAACCGCAAAGGCCATACCCCGCATCGAGGGCGGGAATGTGTCGGCCAGAATCGCCTGTTCGCTGGGCTGTAATCCACCACCGCCTGTTCCTTGCAAAACGCGAAAGAATACGAGCATTCCGAGGCTCGGCGCCAGACCGCACAGGAAGCTGCTTGCGGTGAACATGAACACGCACGTCATATAGAAGCGTTTCCGCCCAAACACGCTTGACAGCCACGCGCTCATCGGCAGAATGATGGCGTTTGAGACCAGGTAGCTGGTCAGCACCCAGGTCGATTCCTCCTGGCTTGCCGCGAGGCCGCCCGCGATGTGTGGCAGCGCCACGTTGGCGATTGATGTATCTAGCACTTCCATGAACGTCGCAAGTGTCACGGTTAGTGCAATAGCCCAGGGGTTGTACTTTGGCTTCCACCCGGAATCAGGCATGAACCGCCTTCGCCTTTTGCTTGCCATCGGGCGCCAGCCCACGCCAGATAAACTCAACCAGAAAGTCAATTTCTTCCGCTGGGGTTAGATGGCTGAATCCCAGCAACCGCTTTTCTGCGATACCGCGCGACATATCCAGCACTGCGCTTGCGGCCGACCGCGCCGGAACCTTGCGGATTTCACCCGACCTCACGGCCCGTTCCATCACCCCGGTCATGTAGTCGAGGGATTGCTCCAGCAGCGCCCGAAACTCTTTCGGAATCGCGCGGCCTTTCGTGAATAGGCCGCTGTATTCGGCTTGGTAGATGCGGTAGAAGGCCTCGTGCTTCTCGCAGAACTCGAACCTCACGCGGAAGTGAGCTTCCAGTTTTGAACGCAGGTCCGGCTTGGCTTCCATCTCCTCGCGCGATCGCCGCATCAGCTCGTGCACTTCTTCGAGCAGGCAAGCCAGGTAGATCTCTTCCTTCGAGCGGAAATAGAGATAAAGAGTTCCCTTTGCGATGCCGGCTCGCTCCGCCACGTCGTCCACAGTCGCAACGGTGAAGCCGAGCCGCGAAAAGGCGTCTCTCGCCGCTTTAAGAATGGATGCGCGCCGCCGCTCGTACGAGGCGTCCCGAATCTGTCGCGCGCTTGTTGTCATCTCCACTCCTCTGACTGACCAGTCAGTCATAAGTAAAGTATAGGCAGACATTTTTAGACAGAGCCGGCCCGGGCGACGACTGGGTACTATCCTGAAACACGAGAGGTCTTCCGTTTGTCACGCTCTGCCAATCTCGTGCTTGCCGCTGCAGTTCTGTCGTGTCTCTCCCTTTACGCGGAGACCATTGACCCGTCCCTCTATTCCGATCTTCAGTGGCGCTGCATAGGCCCTTTCCGGGCGGGGCGCACAGTCGCCGTCGCGGGTATTGAATCGCAGCCCAACGTCTTCTATATGGCGCCTAATAACGGCGGCGTCTGGAAAACGGACGACTTCGGCCGAACCTGGCGGCCTATCTTCGACGGCCAGCCAACTGGATCCATCGGCTCACTGGCGATCGCCCCATCCGACCCGAACACTATCTATGTAGGGAGCGGCGAAGGCCTTCAGCGCCCGGACCTCTCCGTCGGCGACGGAATCTACAAGTCCACCGATGCGGGTAAGACATGGCAACATCTTGGCCTCCGCAACGGTTATCAGATTCCTCGCATCGTCGTCGACCCCACCGACCCAATGCGTCTCTTCGTGGCGGTCCTGGGCCATCCATATGGACCCAACGAGGAGCGCGGCGTCTATCGCTCTAGTGATGGTGGCCAGACGTTCCAAAAAGTCCTCGGCCCGGACGAGAACACCGGAGGCATGGATCTCGAATTTGATCCCACCAACCCGCAGACCATCTATGCCGTGCTGTGGGCGGCGCGTCAGGCGCCCTGGGAAGTCGGCGAATCGTTCCAAGGCCCAGGCAGCGGTCTGTTTAAGTCGGTTGATGGCGGCGGTACCTGGACGCAACTCACCAATGGCCTTCCGACGATCGCTGACGGCCTCGGGCGCCTCGGCTTTACGGTCGCCCCGTCTGATCCGAATCGCCTCTATGCCACGGTCGATGCCGTTCCGGAGAAAGCGGGAGTTTATCGAAGCGACGATGCCGGCCAGCACTGGGAACGGACCAATAGCGAGCCGCGCCTTTGGAGCCGGGGTTCCGATTTCGCCTGGCTGCGCGTCGATCCGAAGGATAAGGACAAACTCTACACCGTCAACACTTCGCTGTATAGGTCCAACGACGCCGGCCGTACGTTCCATGCCATCAAAGGCGCACCCGGCGGCGACGATTATCACAGCATCTGGATTAACCCCGCCAATCCCGATGTCATCCTGCTAGGCGTCGATCAGGGAGCAACCATCTCTACCAACGGCGGCCGCACCTGGAGTTCATGGTGGAACCAGCCGACGGCGCAGCTCTTTCACGTTATTACTGACGATCGCTTCCCATACTGGGTCTATGGCGGGCAGCAGGAGAGCGGTTCCGCCGGCGTTGCCAGTCGCAGCGACTACGGCGCCATCACTTTCCGCGACTTCCGTACGGTTGGTGTTGAGGAATATGGGTACGTGGCGCCGGATCCACTGAACCCGAACGTCATCTTTGGCGGCAAAGCGACCCGGTACGACTGGAATACCGGCGACGTTCAAGATATCGGCCCTACCCCATTGCGCGACGACAAGTATCGCTATGTTCGCACGATGCCGCTGTTGTTCTCGCCCATTGATCGACACATTCTTTACCTTGGCGCGAACGTAATCTTCAAGACGATTGATGGAGGTCATAGTTGGACCGAAATCAGCCCGGATCTCAGCCGCACCGATTGGGAGATGCCTTCGGTTGTGGGTATCTATGCTGCCAAGAACGCCGATGTGAAGAAGCATCGCGGCGTGGTCTACACCATCGCTCCTTCCTATAAGGACCTCAACACCATCTGGGCCGGCACCGATGACGGGCTCATCCATATCACTCGCGATGGCGGGAAGTCCTGGAGCAACATCACGCCGCCGCAGCTTACACCGTGGAGTAAGGTCTCGCTGATCGAGGCATCGCGGTTTGACGCCGCCTCGGCTTACGCGGCCATCAATCGCATCCGCCTCGACGATCTGCATCCGCACCTGCTCCGCACGCACGATGGGGGAAAGACCTGGGATGAAATCGTCAACGGCTTGCCAGACCGCGCAGTGGTCAACTCGGTTCGCGAAGATCCAGAACGTAAGGGACTGCTCTTCGCCGGTACCGAGATCGGCGTCTTCGTTTCGTTCAACGATGGTGCCGAGTGGCAGCCGCTGCAACTCAATCTTCCCATCACGTCTGTGCGCGATCTTGTCATTCATGGCGACGATCTTGTAGCCGCTACGCATGGGCGTTCGTTCTGGATTCTGGACGACATCACGCCGCTGCGACAGCTTAAGGCGCTGCCGGTCCCGGCGACGCTGCTCTTCAAGCCGCAAACCGCGGTCCGCGTTCGTTGGAATCGGAGCACCGATACGCCGATCCCGCCGGAAGAGCCTGCTGGAGCGAATCCACCGGACGGCGCCGTGATCGACTACTACCTGCAGCCCGACACGGCAGGACCGGCTACGCTCGAGATCTTCGACCGCTCCAACAATCTTGTGCGCCGGTATGCCAGTACGGACAAGCCCGAAGAAGTGAATGAAAAGGAACTGAACATACCTCTCTACTGGCTTCGCCCGCCCCAAACGCTCTCCCCTGCTCGCGGTATGCATCGTTTCGTTTGGGATCTCCATTACGCGCCGCCCAGGGTTCTGCGTCACTCATACCCCATCGCTGCCATCTACGGAAACACAGCGCGAGCACCTCATGGCTCGTGGGCGCTACCGGGGACGTATCGTGTCAAGCTCACGGTCAACGGCCAGAGTTTTACGCAGCCGTTAACGCTGCGCATGGATCCGCGCATCAAGACATCGCTCGGAGGACTCACTCAGCAGTTCGACTTGTCCACACAGCTCACGAAGTACCTGAGCGATGACTTCACTGCGCTCAGTGAAGTGAAGGGCCTGCGCCAGCAACTCCACCAATCACGCGCCAACGCAAGCGGCGCGGTGGCGGACTCCGTCGACAAACTTGATAAGCAACTCCAGGCCCTCGAAAGCGGATCTGACGGCAAGTCTCTTTCCAGCCTCAACGGTGAATTGGCCGACTTGCTCAACGTCATTGACAGCTCCGACAACGCGCCTACCACGCAGGCGGTCAAAGCCATCGTCGCGCTCCACCAGGAACTGGAACAGCAACTCAATCGGTGGAATACGCTGAAGACTCAGCAGCTCAGCGCGTTGAACCTGGAACTGAAGCGAGCCGGGCTGTCGCAGGTTGCGGTTCAGCCCTTGGCGCCCGATGAATTCGTCGACCCAGGCGAAGAAGAAGAGCCCTAGATCTGCCGGCGCACGGGTCCGCATCAGCCAGAGTCTCTTCAACCGCATCATCGTAGAATTAGCGAGCAGACACATGTTAATCCACTCATCTATCGTTACCGTACTTATGCTCTTCATCGGCTTTGTCATGGTTGCCCAAGTCCCTCCGGCTCCTCCCGTTGCAAAGCGTATTGAACATCAGGAGATCCGTCACGACACAACGGTCGTCGACAACTATTTTTGGCTTCGCGAGAAGACCAACCCGGAAACGATCAAGTATCTCGAAGCGGAGAATGTCTACACCGAGGCGATGACCAAGGGTCTCAAGCCCTTCGAAGAAGCGCTCTATAAGGAGATGCTCGGTCGTATCAAGCAAACTGACCTGAGTGTGCCCGTGCAGCGCGGCGACTACTTCTATTACTCGCGCACCGAGGAGGGACAGCAGTACCCCATCCAGTGCCGCAAGAAAGGCAGCCTCGACGCTAGGGAGGAAGTGCTGCTCGATCTGAACGAGTTGGCAAAGGGGCACAAGTTTGTCGGGTTAGGCGCGTTCGTGGTGAGCGACGATCAGAATCTTCTCGCCTACACGACGGACTACGTGGGGTTCCGGCAATTCAGTCTGCACGTCAAGGACTTGCGCAGCGGCGAGGTCCTGGCAGACACCACCGAGCGGGTCGACAGTGTTCAGTGGGCTGCCGACAATCGCACCCTATTCCTGACTACCGAGGATCCGGTGACCAAACGATCGGATCACCTCTGGCGTCACAAGCTGGGAGATCAAGCCTTTGAGCCCGTCTATCACGAGACTGATGAGCTGTTTACCATTCGCATCAGCAAAACCAGGGACAAGAAGTATCTGCTGCTCCATATCAACAGCACAGATACAACCGAGGTGCGCTATTTGCGGGCTGACCAGCCCAACGCGAACCTTACCATATTCCTGCCGCGCGAAAAGAAGCACCGTTACGATGTCGACCATCGCGAAGATCTGTTCTACGTTCGGACCAATAAAGGTGCGAAGAACTTTCAGATCGTCACCGCGCCGGAGAGCGACCCTAGCCCGGAGCACTGGAAGGTCTTCATCCCGCACAGTGAAGAAGTGCTCATCGAAGGCATCGACCTCTTCAGCACCTTCGCCGTCGCCCTGGAGAAATCGCAGGCTTTAAACCGAATGCGGATTTACGATTTCAAGTCCGCACACTGGGATAGTATTACCTTCCCCGAACCCGTCTATGCTGCCTCGCCGGGCGGTACACCGGACTATGATTCGAAGACCTACCGGTACAGCTACCAGAGCTTCATCACGCCTCCCAGCGTCTATGACTACGACACGCAAACCGCGAAGTCGAAACTGCTGAAGCAGGAAGAAGTGCTGGGCGGTTACGATCCATCGCAATACGTTTCCGAGCGAGAGTGGGCCGTGGCTCGCGACGGTGTAAGAGTTCCGCTGTCCATCGTCTACAAGAAGGGCTTCAAACGCGATGGCAAAGGGCCGCTGTTCCTGTACGCGTACGGGTCGTATGGATTCGGCATGTCGGCCACGTTTTCCAGTTCCCGCTTAAGCCTCCTCGATCGCGGCATGGCTTACGTCATCGCACATATCCGCGGCGGCGACGAGATGGGCGAGAAATGGCATGACGACGGCATGTTGATGAAGAAGAAGAATACCTTCTACGACTTCATCGATAGCGCGGAATACCTGATCAAAGAGAACTGGACATCAAAGGATCGCCTGGTGATTGAGGGCGGCAGCGCAGGTGGGTTGCTGATGGGCGCCGTCGTCAACATGCGTCCCGACATCTTCCGCGCAGTGCATGCCGCGGTTCCCTTTGTCGACGTCATGAACACCATGATGGATGCGTCTCTTCCCCTGACGGTTGGCGAGTACCTGGAGTGGGGCAACCCGAACGAGAAGGCCGCCTACGACTACATGAAGACTTACAGTCCTTACGACAACCTGGAGAAGCGTAACTACCCGGCGATGCTGGTTACCACCAGCCTCAATGACAGCCAAGTGATGTATTGGGAGCCGGCTAAGTATGTGGCTCGCTTGCGCACCGTGAAGACCGACTCCAACGTGCTGTTGTTGAAAACCCGAATGATTCCCGCCGGACACGGTGGAGCATCGGGGCGCTACGACCGGCTCAATGACCAGGCGTTCGAGTACGCGTGGATGATGACCCAGGTCGGAATTACTAAGTAGCGGGTGTCTCGCGGGGGGATGGCTTGTCTTCTTTTGACGCGGCCGTGATCGGCCTGGGGACCATGGGTTCATACGCCTGCTGTGAACTGGCTAGGCGGGGCCTCGGCGTGGTCGGCCTCGATCGCTTCTCGCCACCACACGATCGCGGCAGCCACTCGGGCGCTACCCGGGTGTTCCGCATCGCATATGCCGAGCACCCCGACTATGTTCCCTTAGCCCAGCGTGCCGGAATGTTGTGGGACCGGTATGCGGACGAGGCCGGCATTCGCTTGCTGCATCGCTGCGGCATGCTTAGTGTGGGCCCTCTAAACAGCGCCATGATCCAAGGCATAGAGAAGAGTTCCGCGCTTCACGGGATAGCGGCAAGTAAACACACCGCTGAAGAAGTGCGGCGCCTGTTTCCGGTTATCGAACCGCCAGGTGATCAAGTCGGCATCTTCGAGCCTTCAGCGGGATGGATCGACGTCGACGCAGCGATTGAAACCGCCCAGAGCTTCTCGCAACAGGCTGGCGCGACGCTGCTCACCGATTCTCCGGTTCTCAACGTCGAGAAGCGAGGCGGCCACTTCGCGATCACGACGCCACAGGGCGAGCTCACTGCCCACAAGGTAGTCGTCACCGCGGGTGCATGGTCCAGCCAGCTTTTATCTGGGATGGGCCTGCCTCTTCATGTCGAGCGCAAGGTCTTACTGTGGGTGAATCCGCTCGCTCCCGAACGGTTCACGCCGGACGTTTTGCCGATCTTCGTTTTTGCGGAACGTTTCTTCTATGGCTTCCCCTCCATCGGCGGCCACGGCGTCAAGATGGCCATTCATTGGGAAGAAGGTCACACGGTTGACGATCCAACCGCTCCCGTCGCTGACGCAACCCTCGGGGACGCGGAGCCGGTTTTGGAGATGGCGTCTCGATTCCTACCCGCCTTGGCGGGGCCGTTGCCAGGTGCGTTGAATCGAGTTTCTGCACTCAAGACCTGTCTCTACACCATGACTCCCGACGAGCATTTCATCATCGACCGCCACCCGGAGTGGGAGAACTTGGTCTTTGCAACTGGTTTCTCCGGCCACGGGTTCAAGTTTGCGCCGGTGGTTGGCGAGGCGCTGGCCGACTTGGTCATGTCTGGGAAGAGTCCGCTGCCGGTCGACTTCCTCCGAGTCGGCTCTCGCTTCGGTGAGCCGTGACTCTTGAACTCCGCCGAGCCAATAAATATTCTTGCCAAACTGTTGTGTCGTAATTTGACTTACTAAGCAGAGTGTCGAGAAGTCGGTCGAGCTTTGACTAAACCGAGTTCTCCCACGCAATTTCGTTGACCAACAGTAAGATTTCGTGATACGGAAGGGCATGCGTCTGAGCCGGCTGAGGGGGACTACTGCCTTCTTCTTATCCTTGAGCCTTTCACTGCTCGCCTCACCGGGTGAGAATTCCATTGGCACAGTAACCAACCTCCGGGACACCGCATCCAGGAATGTCCCGCAGGCATCCGGCATCTGCGCCAGCGCCGCAGGCTCGCAAGTCACCCTCGACGGGGGCAGCAAGATCTGGCTCGCGCCCGGCGCACGGGGAACCTTCTATCGGGATCGTCTTGAGCTTGAAAGTGGTGGCGCGAACATGCAGCTCACTTCAGGCTTCGAGGTCCGTGTAAACAACATTTCATTTCGAGCCGACGGCTATGCCTCGGCGGCCATCCTCATGCTCGGGTCGGGACACACTGCCTTGGCCGTACGAAGCGGGACCGTCAGCGTCGCGAGCGGCGGGGTTGTCATCGCGCCGGCAGTTCGCGTAGGACAGTCCCTCGAGTTTGCAATGGCGCAAAGCCAGAGCAGCGGGTCCATGCCGGGACCGGGAGGGAATGGAAACAGGCCCGGTAATGTCGGGGCCAACAACTGCAGGTGCAATATCTGCCTCGGCGGCACTATCACGATTAAGGCTGGGAAAATCTACCTCAAGGATGACCTGACAGGCGCGACGATTGAACTCAATCCCGGCCCGGGGGTTCCGGCCCCCGCCAACGGCGCTAAAGTGACCGCATGCATCAACGTAACCACAAAAGCCGGCGCCGACAATACCGGCATGGTCGGAACGGTGCCACTCTTTGGGCCCCCTGCGGCCAACGTCGTGAATGTCGTCCCGTGGTGCGGCGTCATCATCAAGGACAAAGATGGCAAATACTGGAGCGTCAACGGGGCCACAGGCCTGCGGGTCCAGCTCAACCCCGGCATCAGCAAGGGCCAACTTAGCCAGTGGCTCGCCAAGGGGAAGAAGGGTGAATCGTTGTGCCTGAACGGTATGGTGCTGTCTCCGAACAAGGATCGCTCCATGCCTGCTTTCAATCCCAACGTATGTTTTGAAGGCAAGATCAAGATCGAAGGCAAAGGCAAAGACCAGCTTGTCTACGTTATTGATGACACCACGGGCGCGCAAGTCCGCATCGTGAATCCAAATGTTGTGTACCCGGCCAACCGGAAAGACGGCTTCCGCGTCAAGGTTTGCGGCTACATCACGACGCCTGCAAATCCCAATGCCAATAGCGGCACGGCAATCACTCTCATGCCCGGCACCAGGGTAAACGAGATCGGCAACTTGCGAAAGCCCGACCCGATTCGCTCCGTTACCGGAACGGTCACCAAGGACAAGGACGGCACGTATTGGGTTACTGACCCCGTCACCGGCTTGAGATTTGAGATTATCGCGGATGCCGACGAAAAGAAGGAGCTCGACAAGGTTCTTGACAAGGACGTAACCATAACCGGCACCGTGAAGCCGCCGGCGGCGGGCAAGTCGCATCCCACCATTGAGAAGCCCAAAGTGCTGGCCCTGGGCGGCGGCGCGGAAGCAGGCGGTACGGCAACCGGTGCAGGCCCAGCCGGTGGCGGAGGCGGAGCGGTCGTCTCAATAGCGACGGGGTCGACGGCGGTGTTGCTGGTCGGACTAGTCGCCTTGGCCGAGACAAACTCCACGTCGTCAGCAACCAGCCCATAGCAGCTAGCGGGGAGTGTTTACAAGCACCTTTACCCACCATCCCGCTCGCCCCGGAGAGTATGACGTTCATCTCCCTAGTACGCCCCAGCTGATTTGCGAAGATACGTTTCCCGCGTTTTTTGTATCCGAGTTTTAATCCGATTCCACGATTCTCCGCGTAGTGTAAGTGAGCGTTTCAGCCCGGTTGCTTCTGAGGATCGTCAAAAGAAGCGAAGGCACGGTCGCGCGCGTGCAGGTTTCAACTTCCAAATTCAAGGAGCGGACATATGCAAGACACAAGCGAGATTCTGAAGGGAGTCCTCGATCCCGGCAGAAGGACGTTCTTCAAACGCCTAGGCAAACTTGGCCTTGGTGCGACGGCGGGCGGCCTGCTTCTCGGCCTGCCGAAACTACATGGGCAGACCACCACCGCCCAGGACACGGCCAACCAGATCTTCACGGCGGCCTTGGTTGCGGAAGACTTGGCGACCACTTTTTACTTCAAGGGATTGACCGGGCCCGTGATTCAGGATCCGGCATTGGCCGGTCCCGGCGGGACAGCCGTCATGCCGAGCCCTTCTGGCAACGCGCCCAACGTGGATTACCTGCGGGCCGCGATGGCGCAGGAAATCCAGCACGCGAACTTGTTGCGCGCTGTCGCCAACCTCGGCGCCGACGCGACAACGGATCCCTATCAGGCTTTCTACTTTCCGGCAGGCACATTTGATACGTTGAGCGCCTATATCGCGACTCTCGAGGCGCTCGAGAACGCCTTTATCGGCGCCTATTTGGTTGCCGCCCGTGAGTTTGCAGCGCTCGCTTCCGCGACCGCCAGCACGGTTCCGGATGGGCCTTACGGCGGACCGTATAGTGCCGCGCAATTGGATTATTTTGCGCAAGTCGCCGCATCCATCATGGGTGTCGAGGCAGAGCATCGCGTGCTCGGCCAGGTGATCTTAAACGCGAACCAGCCCAACGATCGCAACTACGAACAGACCGATGGCCTGTTGACTGTTTATAACGGGCCCAATTCAGCGGTTGCCGCGTTGACGCCGTTCCTCACGCCTTCCACCGGCCCCGGTTACCTCCTGAAGACGGCCTTGGCGAATGCGTCAGTCCTCGGGCTTCCTTCTTCCGGCGGCCCACCGTCGTATGTCCCGGCCTCATTTACAGCGAGCCCAAATCCCATCCCGGTGACGGACGGTGCCTTCGTCGGCATGACCACTATTTCGTGGAACGCGCCCAGCGTCACTTACATAGAAGTGCGGGTGGGCGCTCCGGATGGCCCCTTGTTTACCGACAATTTCAATTCCGGCTCGGCGGCTACCGGCTTGTGGGTGACGGACGGTATGACCTTCTACCTGCAAGACGTATCCAACAATCAGCCACTGACCTCAGCCAACGCGCTGGCGACGTTGGTCGTGAACCTGAAGTCATCTTGATGGCATGGCAGGCACACTGGTTGCGTCCTGGCAGACCAGTCAGATTTATTGTCCGTTTATCAGCAATTCTTCATTCTTCATAACTTCCTCACTGAACTAACAAAAGGAAGCGCAACACGGTGAAACAGATTGCTGCAGATCAAAGTCTCACCACGTGTTGCGATGTAACTATAAGCATCCCATAGCCCCGAGTCAGAACCCAGACCAAAGAACTCTGTCTGCAGGACGACACAGGTCTGGCGGTGCGTCTGTTTGCATGGATGAAGAAGTGAACGCTGAAAACTTGGCAGCCAGACTGATCCGCGGCGAGTTCGACGAGGATCTGACGGAAGAACTGCGCCGACTCTCTGCGCACCAACTGGAGCAGGTGGTGAACCTCCTGGAAAGCTCACCCGAGATTGAGGATTAACAGCACAATCGCCAATTAGTGCCCGCTGGCGAGGCTGGCCGGATCCTCGCAGCTCGCCGATGTTCGCGGGCGTTATCGCGGCTCTGTTTCGGTTGCTGGGCAATCGCGCGCGGTTCCGTGCTGGCGGGCATGAACGCGGAGTGCACAC
>JBAUOG010000505.1:0-3484 GCA_049579625.1 Bryobacteraceae bacterium | reverse complement strand
AAACAGCACGGGAATATCGCAGGTACAGATGCTCAAGAAGACACCAAGCGGCATGGCAACGGCTGCCACCGCCTCCCTCACCGACACGGTGCAATTCTACGCGTCGTACCGGTCAACCAGCAGCAATCCAAAAGTCTCGGGGACCTTGCAAATCATCAACGGCGGACAGGTCGTCCAGTCTTTTCCAGGGCGGGAGGCCATCCTCGGGCGCTGCAACGTCTTCCTCGTCGAACTGCACTGGGAGCCGAGCGACGCCAAATACACAGGCAGGAACATCGCAAGACTAATCGTTAAGATTGACGAACACGAATTCATCTCGAGCGGAGAGTTTACGCTTATGCGGTGAAGGGCGATGGTTCCCGCCGTTCTTATATAAAGAGGAATCACGCGCGGCACACACGAATTGGAATCAGTGTCAACTGTGTCCCTCGCACTTATGCCTACAGGCATCGCGTTGTCGGATTAGGACTGAATGGGCACATCGTCAGTAATCGTGGCGAGCGGCCTGCCAGGACGTTAAAGGCGATAACCGGTTGTCAGTTCCGAGAACGCCGTCTAACCTCCAAGTTCAACGCAGTTTAAGAGCCTGACGCCGCGTCACATGGATCCCGCAGCAAGAACACGAAATGCCAGCACCGACATTACGAAGCAAGGGCAAATCGCCGATGCCCGAAACAGTTCGCCAAATCCTGGCATAGGACGTAACCCGCCCCATCATTCAAGTGAATGCGGGACCAGACCAGGGAACTATTGCCGTAACCAGCGTCTTCGAGCCCCTAAGCAGCAGAGACCAGCGCCGATCAATAGCAAGGTAGCGGGCTCGGGGGCCGCTGAATTCGAACCCGTGTCTTCGATAATGGAAAACTTCGCCGCATCGGGAAAGCTGGGATCTATCGTGATCGTCGGGTCGATGGAGACGCTGCAGGCCCCGGGGTCGCCGCCACAGCCAACCTCGAGGTCCAAGTCCAATTGATTGCTGGAAGGTAGTGATTCGTGAAGTTGAAAAGCTCCAGGCGACGGACTACCGCTGTTAAATTGCCAGAATGTCGTCAGGAAGTTATCGTTGAACGTGCCCAGGCCTATTTTCCCATCCGCGAAGGAAAGGTAAGAGGCAGAAAATGTGGCCGTTCCGGAAATGATCACCGGAACGGCTTCTTGGTTGCCACTACCCACGATTTCAAAGCTGTAGAACACCAAAGCGCCCGCGCTGCCGAAGCTGCTAGTGGCTGACACTGAGGGATCAGACCCGAAACTTGCACAGGCTGTCCCGACAGACGGGGCTGAAATACAACCCGGCGTGTTCACCCTCACGTAAAGCTCAGGTGAGTTAAGCAGAGTCTCCTCTGCCATCGAAGGTAGCAACGAATCCCCTCGAGCCGCTTGCGCGGCTAGCCCCATTAGGGCCAGCAGGACGCGATTGCCGTCTAAGAACGACGATGCACGGCGAATGTTCGACCATGTTTTTCCCATAAACTCGCAAAGATCCTCTCGCACGAAATCTAAACGAGCGCCCCCGCACATCTCCCCCGCGACACGCCCGCCTACTTCTACACGCGCGAAAGCCGCTGTGTGATGGTCACCCGAAAAAAGGTTCCTGGTTTTTTTCCGCCTGCGAGCCCTGCTTGTGAAACGCATTTTGGCTGACCAAGCAGAAGCTGAATCGTCGCGTTACTGTTTGCGGGCCGAGTGTCTGGGGACAGCGCGACTGGGGTTTGCCCCAGCCGGGCGGCGCGACGAACCTGGAGGGCATATGAACTGGAATTACACACACTACTGTTTGGCCATTACCTCGATAACACTTGGCCTTTTCAGCCCAAACGAAGCAATGGCCGATGCGATTGGCTTGAGTCTCTCCCAATCGAGCCTCGCCCTGGGGCCGGGCGAGACCGTGATCGTGGATGGCGCAATCACCAACGACACGGGAGGACCACTCGACGCGGCTGCCGATTTGTTTTTTAATTTTTACAGCTTTGATCCGGCATTGCTCACACCGGTGCAGCTGGTTGGGATAACGGACTTTACTCTGACCAATGGGGCCACATCCCTTGCCGTCGATTTGTTCAGCCTTACTGCGAGTCCAACTCTTCTGAAAGGGGAAAGCTCTCCAATCACGGTTGCGCTGGAGGACGTCAACGGCGACCTGAGCGCCGCCTATCCCGTCGTCGTGACGGTTGAGGGCGAGGCTGCTACCGTGCCTGAGAACAGCTCTTTCGCTTTGCTGCTTGCCGCCGTTCTACTGTTTGCTCTATCTGAATGGCGCGGGAGGACGAATGCGGTTCCTGGAAAGCGCGCGCTTACCCTGGCTGCGGGCTTCAGCTGCTTGCTATTCGGCTGGTCGCCGCCCGCGACAGCGCAGGCGCCGGCACTCTTTACTGAGGCCCTGAGCACCGATTCCAGTGGAGGCATGCTCTACATCATTGTGCCCATCGGAGTTTCACAGGCCAGCGCCAGCGACGTAGAGCTTACATCTGCTTCACTCACAGCAGCGGGCATACCGGCCAGCGCTCTGCTGCGCCCCAATCCACTGCCTTTTTCCATTGGCACTCTGACGCCCGGATCCTTGCCTTTACTGGATCTGGCTTTCGACAACAGCGCACTTGTCTCCGGCAGGCCGTACCTCTTGACATTGCGGGGCACGTATTCCTTTCAAGGAACAATGCTCGGGTTCGCGCTGAACCGACCCTTCGTTTACCAGGCCGCCAGCCGCTTCGGCGGTCCAGGAAACCCGGTAAATGTGCTGCCGGCGCTGGACACGTCCCGTGCTGTGTCGGAATTCATGTTTAGCCCGATCGGTGGAACGCTGACCACAAGCGGTGCCGATGGAACAGTATTCACGCTTACCGTGCCGCCGGGTGCGCTGCTGGATGACGAGGTAATCTCCATGACACCAGTGTCGGCTTTGACAGGAGTTCCGTTGAGTGGCGGCCTTCTGGCGGCAGTGGATCTTCAGCCCGCCGGACTACAGTTTCTTCAGCCAGCCGCGCTGACGATCCAGTTGCCAACCCCGGTTCCGGTTACGGACCAAACTGGTTTCACCTATGGCGAAGGTGGGCAGAACTTCTCACTGGCGCCGCTCGCAAATACAAGCACGATCACTTTGAATCTGCTTCACTTCAGTGGTTACGGCGCCGCGTCCGGCGTTCCCATCCAGCCAATCGCCCCGAGCCCCGGACCAGCCCAACTGGAGAACGCGATTGCCGACATTCTCCGGGAGCAGCGGATCTGTGAGATCACCGGCAGCGACTGCGATGCGCAGGCGGAGAACAAACTCGAGGAAGACTTCCAGCTTTATTACGAGGAGGTGGTGGCTCCGCAGCTGCAGCAGGCTCTGACGAACTACACGGTGGCATCCTCGGCCATTGGAAGCGCGTTAAACTGGCTGCGCCAGGTGATTCTCTCACAGCCAGCCGAGGGCGGCCTCAAGGAGCCTTTCGCGATGGACGAGGGGCATATCTTGGAGACGATCCCCCTAATACTGACCAAC
>JBAUOG010000504.1:0-6421 GCA_049579625.1 Bryobacteraceae bacterium | reverse complement strand
CACTCAAGAGCTTTGAAAGCCGAATCTGTAGATCAAAGCCTGACTTTTCAGATCGGCGCCGGAACGCCCGCAATACGCAAGCCGCTTTTACGGCTGGATCGAGCGCCAGATAGGCGAGCACGCAGAGCGCAGTCATGAAAGTCGGATTGAAAAGCACAGCCGGTTGCCGGGTTAGTGTGCTTTCGATGCCGGTGAACGAGTGGAACAAGAGCAGCGCTGCGAGACAGAGCGCCAGGAAGTTGACCCACACGAGCGCCCGCAGAATCAGAATCAGCACGAGGAACCACGCTGCCTCGCCGGGCCGGTACCCGGCATCGTGCCTGGATTCCCGAACCACCGCCTTCATATCGCCCGCGGCTTCACCAGACCGGCAAAGCGTGTGTTGGTAGAACATCGTGACCAGGCTGTGCGGAATCATCAGAACCGCCGCGGCGGGCCACGCCAGCAACTTGGTCGACTGCAGGATGGCTTGAACACTTAGCACGCGCAGCGCCGATGGAGGTTTCTCAGCCAGCCGGCTGACCATCGTGTTGAGCTGCCTCGCGAAGCCGGCCTGGCAGAAGTGCATCCACACATAGGTGACGGCGAGAAGCAGCGTAATCCACAGCAATCGGTCGACCGCGAACGGGCTCTCATAAATATCCGTGACCTCGAACAGGAACAAAGCGAAGAAGGGAACAACACCGGCAAAATAGAACAACCATGACTGGGCGGGGACGTCGCGGAGAAGGTCTACTGCGTCTTCGATCAACCTCAACGCGCCGATGAACGCACCTTGTTTCATTCGTTCGTTCCATGAGGCCTGAGTCGGGTAGGAAGCGGGCCCCACCGCTCCCTAACGGTCACGGCTCCGCTAGCATCCGCTTGCTGACGCGCGCGGTTCATTGCTGGAGCTTCAGCGACTTCCAGAGGCAGCGTCTCGCGGTATTGCAGAACGATCCAGCCGAGACAATAGAAAACCATCCAGATGAAAACCAGCGCCGCGACGCCGAGCAGCATCTGACCTGAGCGGGAGCTTCTCTTCTCACGAACCGGAGGCGGCTCGTTAGCTCTCGTGATGCACGTGGCGCACAGCAGACGGCCATCAAAGGGAACCACACATTCCCGGCAGAAGTAACGCCGGCACTCGGGGCACCGGCACACAGCCTCACGTGTTTCGTGGTGAAAACACCGCTCTGAGGCAAGGCCGGGCATGCTGTCTTATTCTCAGGCTAACGAATTCGATCCGGTCCTCGGCTGGGCAGTCGGCTTGTCCGCCTCATCGAGTGAGTTCTTGTAAATGCCCATGAGGCCGAACAGGCACGCGAGCAGTCGAAGCAAAGTGGTGGGCCGGCTCAGCACGAGCATGGTGGCATTCACACTCGGGATGCTCAGCCGGGCGCCCAAACCCAGAACAGGGCCCAGTACCGCTGCCTGCAGCGCCAGATTCATCACAACAGCCGACCGGACCGGAAAGGGAAACTCGGGGTCCTGCTGCAGGAAGCAGGCCGCGAGGAGCCCTGCGTAGAAGAGCATCGCCAGCAACCCTCCAATTGCAATCCAGTAAGGGTCAGACAGCAGACTTCCACTGGCGAATAGCCAGGTGGTCAGGCCCATTCCAAATAGGATTCCATGCAGTACCAATGCGGGCCGGCGTGGTCGTTTTCCGCCTGCAACCGCAATGGTAACCGCCAACGGTTTTGTGGGATCAGGTTGAACGCTCCCCGGATCAGAAGTGGGTTCGGTTACCGCGGCAGAGGCTTCTGGCGCCAGAGACAGATGGCCTTGAACACCCTCTACCTGCTGCCGCAATTGGTCCACCATGCGCCGGGCTGACAGGTGAAATATAGCCAGCGGAATCCTGACAGTTGCCGTTCGAGTCAGGATCTCGACGCCGTAGTTGCGTCGCGTCAGCCGCCAGGCCGCATAAAGCGTGACATAGCAAAACGCGAGTGCCGTGAGTTCAAAGCGACGTTGCACGAACGCCACGGTGATAGCGGCGAGCACGCATACTATCTCCGCCCCCAGCATCAGGCCGGTGTTGTGCGCGAACCGGTACAGCAGCAGCGCCTGAATGTCGTTCCAATAGAGCCGTGTGTAGCGCTCGGAGAAGACACGGGTTCTTACGAAGAGGAGATGATCCGCTGCCAGCCAGGCATCATCGGACTGCCATCGCAGCCAGCGGTGTCCACCAAGCCGCCGATAGGCTCGATTCACGGACGCGGGCATCTTAAGGCTGCCTTGCCCGCGCCTGGCTGGCCGAGTAGATGAACAGCCACGCCCATGCACTGATCACCGCCAGCGACACCAGTATCGCCGCGATGAATCGCCACTTGGAGCGCGGCGTGATGCTGCACGATTTGCCAATTGTCACCAATGTCAGGCCAAGCGCCGCCGGAGCTGTGAACAGCGAAGGGAGTATCAGCAGCGAAGGTACGATGGCGAGCGCGAGGGCGAGCGAATCAAAATGGAAGCGGTTCGAGTCCAGGGCGATACTCTTCCCCGGCTGGCGTAATGCTTCAACACACGTCACGCAAAGATCCCCGCCAGACCATTCGATTCGGCAGAAGTTGCAAAGAAAACGGCCGCAGTTGGAACAGGAGACCGCCGCTACGCGATCATCATGAAAGAAGCAAGTGGCTTCACCGGATACCACTACCTGGTCGACAAGTGTGTTGCTGATGCGGAGAGCGGCGGGGAATACGGCAACCTCGACGCGAGACTCGCAGTGATAGCAGCGAGCGCCTCCTGGTTGTGTGGACTCAACCGGCAGTTCGCGCTCACAGCGCGGGCAGAAAAGAGTCGCAATTACACTGGTAGTCATCCACGTTTGCAGATTACGCGTGTGTCGCAGATCCGGTCGTGGAGGCTACGCTTCTCCGAATCGAAGCCAGCCATCATGCAGCCAATTTCGAGTATGGAAGCACTCAGGAGAAGGCCAAAATATCTGCCAAACGCTCGCCCAAATGAAACCGGCCCTCCGTCAGGCCGGATGACCTGAAGTCCTAGGATGAGCTTTCCCGGCGTTCCGCTGCGATGTGAGATAAACCAAGCCTCAAAGAGCGCGCACAGAAAAACCTCCACAATGTAAAACGCCGTGAAGCCGGCGATTAGCTTCGTAGCAAGGTCCAGATCGGGCAGGGGGGGATTCGCCCGATTTAAGTTGTTCAGACCAGCCTGGGAGGCGAGCAGCATGGCCAGCGGATAGAACACGACCCCCAGTATGAGCCCATCGATTACTCTCGCCAGAAGGCGAATCCAAAAGCCGGCGTAATGGTACCTGCGTCGCGTCGCGGCAACACCTTGTTCTCGCACACGCTGGAAGAAGACATCTTTGCAGTTGGCGCATACGCGCGAGCCACCAAAGGCCAACAGTTCGCCTGCAGCGGCAGCGCGGCCGCACTCCGTGCAGAAGCCACCTTCCGGCGAAAGGACAGCGGAGGAAGATGCCTCTACAGTTGAGAGCGGCTGCCAGTCGGCCAAGCCACTGCGCCAGACCAGGGTATCCGGGCCGATTCGCCCGGATTCCCGTAACGATCTGAACTCGGAGTCGTCCACCGGTCCCAAGCGTTGGTTGGCTTCTGCAAAATACCAGTCCATGTGGCTTCTGGATCTAGCTCTACACTTACTGTCGGAACTCGCTTCCGAGTCTTTAGACCTTCGGCTTGGGCGGCGGTAGCTCCCTCGCCGGACAAGTGGATTGAAACCCTTGCCGCGCGTGTGCGCCGTCGCAGAAGGGCTTGTTCTCGGAGTGGCCGCAGCGGCAGAAGGAAATCACAGTTCTTCCGGCCAAGCCGAACTCTTTTCCCTCTGCGTCATGGACCGTAAATTCCCCTTCCAGGCGGAGGGGCCCATTGTTGGCTACCGTTATCTTTGATGGCATGAATTTCCTGATCGTAGCAGATGGGGCGCCGTGAGCCTCATATAATGGCCTCGGCGGGGTTATTGCGTGATCCAATTCGTTCAAGAGTCCGACAAAAAGCTGTTTGAGGAGGCGATTGCCTTCGCACAGAAGCAGGTGAAGTCCCTGATTGAGTCGCATCCTGGCCTCTATCCGATGTACACCAAGGGCGGTAAATGGAAGCATGACGGGACCGTCTGGACGCAGTGGTGCGATGGGTTCCTGCCAGGCATGATGTGGATCTTCCACAAATACCTGAGCCAGGAGAAGGCCGACGGCCGGCACTGGATGGAGCAGGCGGTGAAGTATACGAAACCGCTGGAGCCTCGCAAAAACGATCGCGAGGTGCACGATCTCGGTTTCATTTTTCTTTCGACCTACCATCGCTGGTATCAGGTGACGCGTGAAGCTTCGCTTTTGGATGTCGTGCTTCAGGCGGGAAAAACGCTAGCCCTTCGTTACAACGAAAAGGGTCAGTTCCTGCGATCGTTTGCGGCGGAAGATTCCCTCTTCATCGACATCATGATGAATGTTGGGATCATTTTCTACGCTGCGCGCGAACTGAATGACAAAAAACTGCGCGATATCGCTGTGCGCCACTGCCTGACAACCCGCCGGTTCCTCGTGCGGGGAGACGGCTCCATTGCGCATGAAGGCATCTTCGACCTGCAGACCGGCGAGTTTCTTCGCCAGACCACCCAGCAGGGCTATCGAGGGGATTCATGCTGGTCGCGAGGCCTTGCATGGGCTCTTTATGGCTTCGCCGTGTCTTCGGAATACAGCCGCGATCCGCGTTTCCTTCAAACCGCGGAAGCCTGTGCGGATTACTACATCACCCATACGCCGGCGAATGGCGTTCCGCCCTGGGACTACAATTCGCCGCTTGAGAATCGCTCGCTGGTGGATACCTCGGCCGCCGCCATAGCGGCTTCCGGCATGCTGCGACTCTGCCGGCTGGTTAGCGATCCAATGAAGGGCCATCTTTACTGGTCCACCGCGATCCTGATCTTGCGCACACTCTGCGTGCAGTACGTGCCGTTCAAAGAGCCGAAGTGGGAAGGCATCCTCAAGGGAGGGATCTACCACGTTCACAAGGGTCTGGGCGTCGACGAGTCGGTCATGTGGGGTGAGTACTTCTTCGTCGAAGCACTGGAGCAGGCGTTGCGGGTGTTCGCCAAACCCGACGCGATCCCGCGCGTCACAGTCCACTAATCTCGGTGTTTGGCACCGGGGCCGCTCAGGCAGTCACGCCTTGGCGAGGAGTACTGGTGAGGACTTTTTCAGCAGCGGCGACAGGATGGCGCTGAGCCACGCACAAGCGTACAACGCGCCGCCGATGGTCAACGTTGTCTGCAGGCCCAGGTAGATCGCCAGGAAGATCGCCGCGGCAGAGCCGAGCACGCTCGAAGCTGCATTAATGGACCAAGCCCAGCGCACGGCCGACGGCATCGCGCGCTCCAGTCGGGTCAGGCCCGTCGGGAACGGCATGCCCATGGCGAAGGCCGGCGGAGCGATCAATGCCACTGAAATCGCAACCTTCAACGCGAAGGGAAGCCCCACTCCGCTGGAGGTAACCGGCGTGACCACGAATGCCAACAGGACGATGAGGCCCGCGATCAGAAGCATTAGGCTGCTCAACCGGCCTTGCGAATCGCCAATCACGCGCCTGCTGAAGAAGCTGCCCAGCCCGCTGAAAACCAGCATTGAGAAAATGATCACCGTGAGTGCATAAGTCGGATGCCCCAGAAAGAGAACAAACTTTTGAATCAGGGCCACCTGAATCAGGATGTATCCCGCGCCGATAAACAGAAAGTAAAGCAAGCCGCCGGTGGTACCGGGCTCTCTTTGTAGACGTTGTCCCAACACGAGTGGCGGTAGCGCCAGAATAATCAGGGTCGCGACGATGCTGACCGCAACCAATCCATAGAGCAAAGGAAGCGCCTTATTGATTTTGTAATCGGCACTCTCGCGCTCGCGGCTCGTAAAGAATCGCCATAAGTCGCGGGGCTGCACCGTATAGAAGAAGAATGGGCGGTCGTCGCTGACCGGGCGCACATCGAATTGATAGCTGTCGTAGAACTTGTTCGGGTCACTCGCGAGCAGCAGATCCCGAAAGGGCGTATCCTGGCTGGTCCCTGGATAATAGATGGCCTGCATATGGGCCGGCAGCAGCGAGCCCAGGATTGTAGTCACGTCCTGCTCTGGGAAAGGCTTCCGCGAAACCAGAATCGTATCCTGCGCTCCCCATCCTTCGAGCTTCTCGACGTTTTCGCGAACCACGATGATATGCTTTGCCGCATCGTTCTGGCCCAACTGCGCCAGGGCATCACGACCTAGCGCCACCACCCGCAGCGACTCGCGAGGCGGCATAAAACCCCAGCGCGTGAATGCCATCACACCGTCGTCAGTCAGGTGCAGAAGATAATCTCGAAAGGCATCGGTGGTGTAAAGGTTGTTCTCCGAGAGCGCAAACGCACCGGCGGCGGTCGAGGCCCACGTATCGACGAGAGTGGCCTGGATGACCTGGTAGCGCTCATTGCT
>JBAUOG010000503.1:0-16743 GCA_049579625.1 Bryobacteraceae bacterium | reverse complement strand
ACGATCCGCCGATTGGCTGGCATGCCATCCATATCATCGTCAAGAATGGGAACGTGACGCTGACCGGCGTAGTAGACACGGAAGGCGATCAGGCGTTGGCTGAAATGCGGGCGAACTCGGTACCCGGGGTGTTCAGCGTCGAGAATGACCTGCAAGTGGCCTCTAAGGGGAAGTAAGGGGCGACTGCGCGGGGCACCTGGACGTGTCTCATCCATTCAGTCACCCGGCGCTCGGCAGTCCCGATAGGGGTCTAGCGTTTCAGGGGAGTTACCCATCGTGATGCGACCGGTCTCAGTACATCGCAGTGCTCGGCATCCCCAATCTTTGGACGAACCGCATTGGGTTGTATCGCGTGTACTCGCTGGTTGAGAGGCAGTGGATAAATTGCAACATTATTGGGCACGCGATTTAGTGCTGTGATTAAGGGGTGTGGTTTTTGGCCGGCTTGCTTATACTCACAGCTATGTCGTTAGGCTTGGGCAGTCTGCAAACGTGGCTCGATCGCGGAACCCGAGGCGGCTTCCCAGGCGGTTTCTTGGAAGCGGCGGGGCATTTCGAAAAGGCCGTTTCTATCGACACGCAATCGGCTAAGACGCAATTTTGTCTCTCGATGTCGCGCTCTCTTTCGAGCATGCGAGAACAGCCTCCTCGCACCGTCGGTCAAATACGCGAAGTCCGCCTTGGAGGCGCGAACAGCCGCTTCTTGCACGGCGATGACGAAGAGAGCGGCATCGCCAAAGGACCGGAGGAGAGCTTCACTGAGGCTCTGCGGATTGACCCGCGCAACAAAGCGACCACTGCGTATCTTTGAAATGAGCGGTAGGAGGCGCTGACGTGTGGCGAGAAGAGCGATCTGGAAGCTCAGGTTACGTCTTGACGAACGACGGGGTTACGCTCGAAGCACCAGCAAGGGTTCCAAAGTAAGATGGACGGCAAAGCGGCAAATACCGCTCGTGTTTACGATGATCGGCTGCTGCATTTTGGCCGCTCCAGCAAGAGCACAGCAGCAACAGGAGCCCGAGGATCCGGAAAACGAGAAACAGATAGGGCTCTGGCTCGACCAGGGAATTTCCTCCGGCCTTTCGGCTAACAAGTCTCTGGAAGTCGAGTTCTATGAACGATTCGATGAAGGAGCCTCGAACCTGTCGTAAGCAATGAATTCTTCATCGTCCCCGGAAACAACCCCTTCGCCAACGGCGGCAGCAGCTATACCCAAAACCGCTTGCAGGTGGGAATCCTGTTTCCCATCGCCGATTCGTTTTCCGTTCGGCCTTACTACTTATTGCAGTCGGTTAACCTGCCCACTGGCTGGGACACAAACGAAGTTTTTGGTATCTCGCTTGCGTTTAAGGTTCACCGCAAAAGCAAGTGAGGCAATAGCTTGAACGAGTACGGTCGCGTTGATACGCATGGTCCTTCTAGGTCCCGGCGACGGCTTTATTCTGAAGTATCCGGACGACAACACGACGATTCGCGGCTTCGGTGTCCGTCATTTTGTCTTCCTTGGCTGCTTCTTCACTCTCACCCATTGCCCCTGGGGCCAACATGTTCGTCAGCGGGATAAGCCCCTGCTGTAGCAGGATGTTGGTAACGTTGCTGGCACGTTCTTGACTCAGCTTCTGGTTAAGGACGGCGCTGCCGGACGCTGAAGCGTAGCCTTTGACCTCGACCATGTAGCCCTTGACGGTCTTGGCCTTTTCAGCCAACGCAATCAGCTGAGGGTTGTACTTGGGCTCCACTCTTCCCTGGGCGTTGCCGAAATACACGGACTTCGTCGATGATGTAGTAATCGTGGAGCTGGCCAAATCGTGCGCTGTTGGCGGCGATAGACGCTTTGTTTGCGGCGATCTTCTTCTCCTGTTCGGTCAACGCCTCCTGCTGTTCTTTCAGCGCTGCGTTCTGCTCCGCAAGCGCGGCATTCTGCTTTTCCAGCTCCTCTTTGGTCTCGGACAAGCCAGCCTGGATGGCATAAGCTTGCTCCAGATCGTTGCCCTTGAACCTGATGGTCTTGGCGACCAGCTGGTTCTTGTCGTCGTAAGCCCCCTCTACCTGTATGGGTAGACCTGGAATGAGGGCGGCCATTGACATTTTCTTGTTGCGGGCCTTGAACATCCCTGTAGCTGCCCTACATCGGTGCTGTCAGTCAGCAGGACGACTACCTTGGGCGACTCCGCCGTCTGTAGAATGACTTCCGCTCCGCTCCGCCCTGTGATCTTTCCCTGAAGCTTGGTTTGTGCGAATGCGATTGTGCCCGATAGTGCCGCTAACGTCAGCAACCGCGCCGCGATGGACATGGTTTTTGTTGTTTTCCAATGCGTCATAAGGTTCTCTATCCTATCGTCCCGTCCCCCCAATACGCGCGTGGAGGAAGGGCCGACATTGGCTGGATCTGTCCTTGGGTGCGTCACGTGAAGTGACTATGCCGCCAGTGATATAGTAACGCAGTCGATCACTTCGTGTTTTGGAGAAGGGAAAGATGAATCAAATTGGCCCGTTCAGGATTCTTTGCTTTGCCCTGGGGATTCTCTCCGGGATGCCAATCATAGCGCAAGAAAGCCTGCCGTTTCCTCCGACACCGTCGGCGAGCACGGCGGGGCGAACCTTGCAGGACTCCATCCACAAGTGGCGCATCGAGCCGAGGCGACTGCCTGCCGACGCCCCCAATATTCTCATTATTCTCCTTGACGATACCGGGCCCGGCCTGCCTTCGACTTACGGGGGCGAGATCCACACGCCGACGCTCGACCGGGTCGCGAAGGCGGGAGTCTCATACAACGGCTTCCATTCCACGGCGATGTGCTCGCCCACGCGGGCCGCGCTGCTAACAGGCCGCAATCACACTCGTGTCGGCAACGGGCAAATTGCCGAGATCGCCAATGACTGGGATGGTTTCACGGGTTATATTCCGAAGTCCAGCGCCACGGTCGCCGAAGTCCTTCGAGACTACGGCTACAACACGTCTGCATTCGGTAAATGGCACCTGACGGGTGCCCTCGAGACGAGCTCGTTAGGCCCCTTCAACCACTGGCCTACCGCCTACGGCTTCGAGTATTTCTATGGATTTCTGCCTGGTGAAGCGTCGCAATATGAGCCTCAGCTGGTGAAGAATACGACCGTGCTGGATCCACACGGTTACATCCACAAGGGCTATCACCTCAGCGAGGACCTCGCCGACAATGCCATCGTTTGGTTGCGTGAACAACGCGCCTTTTCCTCAGAGAAACCGTGGCTCATGTACTGGGCGCCAGGCGCCTCACACGGTCCCCACCAAGTGCCGCCCGAATGGGCGGACAAATACAAAGGTAAGTTCGACGATGGCTGGGACAAGTATCGCGAGCGAGTCTTCCAGCGCCAAAAGGACCTCGGCTGGATTCCTTCTAATACTCAACTTACACCGAGGCCCGACACTTTGGCCTCATGGAATTCGATCCCCGAGAGTGAAAAGCCGTTCCAGCGCCGGCTCATGGAGCTTTTCGCGGGTTTCACTGAACACGTTGACTTCCAGGCCGGGCGCGTTATTGAGGAAATCGACAACCTGGGCGAGCTCGACAACACGCTCATCTTTTACATCTGGGGCGACAACGGGTCGAGTGCTGAAGGCTATGTCGGGTCGATCAGTGAGTTGCTCGCTCAAAACCAGATCCCTAACACCATCTCCCAGCAGATGAAAGCCCTGGATGGCCTCGGCGGCCTCGATGCGCTGGGGACCGCTAAGACCGACAACATGTATCACGCTGGTTGGGGATGGGCCGGCAGCACGCCCTTCAAGGGCACCAAGCTGCTGGCGTCTTATTTTGGCGGCACGCGCCAGCCGATGGCGGTCTCATGGCCAAAGAAAATCAAAGCGGACACCATGCCGCGTTCACAGTTCCTTCATGTCAACGACATTGCGCCGACGATTTATGAGGTGCTGAATATCACGCCCCCGCGATTAGTCAGCGGCGTTCCACAAGATCCGATCGATGGCGTGAGCTTTGTGTATACCTTCAACGACGCAACGGCAAAAGAGCGCAAACTGACCCAATTCTTCGATGTCATGGGAAGCCGCGGCATCTATCATGACGGCTGGTTTGCCTCGGCGATGGGTCCGCGCATCCCGTGGCTCGTGGTGACGCCGGGCATGGCAACCTGGACCCCGGATCGCGATAAATGGGAGCTCTACAACATCAGGGAAGACTTTTCTCAAGCCAACGACCTCGCGGGCAAGATGCCTGGAAAGGTCCAGGAGATGAAAGAACTGTTTCTGATAGAAGCGGCGAAGAATAAGGACCTTCCCATCGGCGGTGGCCTCTACGTCCTGTTTCATCCCGGTGACATGCTTCAAAGTCAGCTCACGGAGTGGACGTTCCCCGGGGCAATCACGCGCATGCCAGAGTTCAGCGCACCCAAGCTCGGCACTCGATCGAACACCGTTACCATCGATGCCGACGTGCCAGCCAATGCCAGTGGCGTGCTCTACGCCCTCGGAGGTTTCTCGGGTGGGCTTGCCACCTATATGCAGGAAGGAACGCTTTGCTACGAATACAATCTATTCGAGATCGAACGAACTAAGGTGTGTTCAGCGGAAAAACTCCCGCCCGGCCGGGCCAGGATTTCCGTAGAAACGCTTACGAAACCCAAACCGATGCCCGGCGGCGCTAAGAGTCCTTACCAGACGGCCGACATCGTGATCCGCGTGAACGACAAAGAAGTCGCACAGGTCGCCGTGCCGCTCCTGGCCACTCTGATCTTCACTGCCAACGACTGTCTAGACTTTGGGACTGACCTCGGTTCACCCGTAGCGCTGGACTACTTCGACAAAGCGCCGTTCCCATTCACTGGCAAGATACTTGGAGCCAAAGTGAAGTACGGTCAAGCAGCGGCACCGAACGTCGTCGGAGATACCGACTGAGGAAATAACACCAGCAATTTGAAGCTGCTCTGCGGATATGCGGTTGGCCTCGGCGAATATGCTTGATTAATGAACACCTGACGGCGTTAAAAGCGCCGGCGGATCGCGGGGCTATTTCGATCGCCATCACGTGGTCTGGGGACAGCTGGATTGGGAGTGAGAGGTAGCGGCAATTCATTCGTTGGGAGAGGACTCGCCGCCAGCACCCGGAAGTACAATGCCTTTACTTCACTTTCGAAATCGGCGCGAACACAACTTCGCCGCCGAACGATTCGGAGGCACGCAACCCGAGCCCTCCCGAGCCAGCTGGGTCAGGAAATTACGGTTCAAGTTCGATTTTGCCCGGTCGCCATTCTTTGGTGAAGACCGTTTCCGGGGGCTGTAGAGGCGCAAGAGTCCTTGTTGTTTGCGCGCTTCAGAGACTGTGTCGAGGGTTGTTAACGAAATGGCCCGTTCGCCAAGTCGGAGTGGTACAGCGTGATGACCAATCCGGACCCCGCGGTTTTTGCCACCGCCTACCGCAAGTTGGCCGGTTCCACTGTAGTCAATAAGCCGTTGCCGGAGTTCAACGATCCAAAGCTGCTGCGCTCGTCATGGGAGAAATATGCTGCCATTCCCGACAAGCACTACAAGCCCGGCAAGTTTACGACGTTCGTCGGCTTCGAGTGGACTTCGGCCAACCAGTTCCAGAACCTGCATCGCTGCGTGATCTTCCCGACAAAGGCCCGGCGATGCCCTACACAGCATTCGATTCGCTCGATCCTAGGATCTTTGGCGCTACCTCGAAGCCCAACGCAAACAGGGGCTGGAGGTGATCGCCGTTCCTCACAACGGCAACGCCAGCAACGGACTCATGCTCAGCACCCGCGACATGTCGGGCAAGCCGATTACCCGCGACTATGCCGAGCGCCGTATGGCCAACGAACCGCTGGCGGAGATCATTCAAGCTAAGGGGCAATCCGATACCGAGCCCGGACTCTCGCCCAACGACGAATTTGCGAATTTCGAACTCTGGAAATATAAGCTCGACGGTTCAGGTATCGCCAAATCTGCGACTGGCAGTTACTCCGCCAGGCATATGGTTTCGGGCATAGACTCAACCGAACCCAGCAACCACGCGGGATCGCACGGCAACCAGGATAATGATCCACGCAAGGTGGTCACCGCGACCAAGTCTGTTGTCGTAAGCATCACATGAACACCACTGGCCCCGGAGCGTTTGCCCGCGCATAGTGGGTGCATGTGATGCTTACGATCATCCGACAGAAACTGGTGCCCGATGCCCAAGCGGATCGAAGACGATAACGCCGTTTGTCAGGATCTATCCGACGAAACCTCGGGTGGCGATTCTTTGGAAGACCTGAAAGCGAATGGCTACCTCGCCGCTTGATCGGTGGCGGCCACCGCGGGACGGTCCCCTTCGAGCCGGCCCTCTGTACGAGTGTCGGACAACACACTCGGAATACGGCAACCCGATCCGCGGGTAGCGCGTTTACTCCGAGGGTGAGCAGCGCTCCACACGGGCACGGCGTAAGATCGTCAACAGCCCAAGCCGGTCCAATTGATACGAAGGCATTGGATTGAAATCTCGGACGAACCATGGTGCCCGCAAGGCATTCGAAACGCGGTCACGGATTACTGCCGCTTTGTCACCGAACTGAGCGGAATCTACCACCCAGTCGCACCGCTGTTGATTGACGCGCTCGATCGGACCGGCGGCCGGCTTGTGCTCGACCTCGGGTCTGGAGGTGGTGGGCCGTGGCTCCGCCTACAGCCGCTTCTCCACAAGATGGGCATGGACGTGACCGTCTGTTTGAGCGACCATAATCCCGACGTAGTCGCGTTCGAGCGAGAACGCCGCCTTTCGCGGCACGCCATTGTGTATCACGCCGAATCGGTGGACGCTACGCACGTGCCCAGCACGTTGCCCGGCTTCCGGACGATGTTCTCGGCTTTCCACCATCTCGATCTCGGCCAAGCCCGCGCCGCTCTGGCGGACGCAGTGGCGCACGGCGAAGGCATCGCGGTATTTGAAATGGGCGGTCGCAGTGTTCTGATGCTCCTTGCTGTGCTACCCGTCCCCGTGCGAGTGCTGCTCACCGTCCCTTTCATTCGGCCATTCCGTTGGTCGACTCTGCTGTGGACTTACCTGGTCCCCGTCATGCCCATAGTTTTGCTGCTTGATTCGATCGTCTCGGTTCTGAGAATGTACAGTGCAGAGGAGTTGCGCGGCTTGACCACAGGATTGGAAAGCTACCGCTGGTCCATCGGCACGGTGCGCGGCAAGCCTATACCGGTTCCCGTCCTTTACCTGGTGGGAGTTCCGGCAGAGTCCCACTTTGCGGCAGAGTGAAATCCTGGCAGGCGCCAGTCACGAGAACCCGCAGAGAATACCCTCTCCAATCCACTTGGGCGTATAGTCGCTCCGTAGAAGTGACTCCATCTGTTTCCGGATTACGCGCCACTCGAGAAAGCGCGGCGTCGGTTTCTGTTAAAGCCTGATAAGGCCGTTTGAAACGAACCACCGGATGCCCGATTGGGGCTTGAGAACCGCTACCGATAACACGTCGTATCGTTCCGAATGGGCAGCGGGCTCGGGACCGGAAACTTCCGGATAGCCGACGAGTTGGCGGTCCTCGGTGTGCGTAGCAACCTCTGCAATCGCCGTTGATCTGCCGCGGTCCGTTTGCTGAAAATGGAGACTCCGTCCGCTTAGGCTGGTAACTCAGCGCGGCACCAGGATGTCTGCTTAGCCTGCCAGATCGGACCCGATCGAAAACGGTATGCCAGGAACAAAGTTTGCGTTACAGCCGTCGAACTCTGCTAGGGAGGTCGGATTGTGTCGGTGTTCTGCCCAGCGCTCGTATCCTTGCTTGTGGCTTTGCCTGCCGTTGCTCTGCCGCAAGCATTTGCAACGATCACCATTAAGCCGGCTCGCTCAGCCGAACCAGCCAACGAGCGCGTCCAAGTGCTGGCTAACGGTGACTTGATTGCGAGTGCAGTCCCGGTGATTACGCTTCTGAGTTACTCTTACGACGTGCCTGTCAATCCCTCGCCCCGCCTTTCTCCTCTTCCCGACTGGACCTATCTTGAAAGATACGATATCGAGGCCAAAGCGCCCGCTAACGTCATTCCTGCCAATCTTCAGGACAGCGAAGTGCGGAACCGAATTCACCAAATGATTCGCGGATTGCTGGGCGAGCGTTTCGGACTCGTCATGCGGGTTGAGAATAAAACGATGTCAGTTTATGCACTCACCATCGCCAGCGGAGGCCACAAGCTCCAGAAGTCGTCCGTGTCGGAGAAGAACTGCACCTTCGACACCGATCCGAACAGTTGCCATAATTTTGTTGGCGGCCGGGGCCATCCCCTGAATGCAAAGGCCGTAGATCTGGACGACCTCGTCCAGTACGTCGAGAACTGGACGGATTTACCAGTCGTGAACCGGACAGCGCTCAGAGGGCTCTTCACCGTAAACACAAAAGGCTGGGTCCCCATGCGGCTGCCACCTCCGCCACCGAACGCCACCCCGGTTGTGAACCCCTTCGCCGGCCTCCCCACGATCTTCACGGTCCTGGGCAAACTCGGTCTCGAACTGAAGCAGCAAGAGGACATCGTGCCGATATACACCGTGGAGCGCATCCAACGCCCGGTCGATAACTGACTATCACGCGCTATTACGCGCGGCTCAAGCAACCCGAAACCGTCACGGTGAGGCTTGTGTCCAGAATGTCGACGAGCACATTTCACTGGCTCAAACATCTACCGATAAGGGACGATAACGCCCCGTGCCGGGAATCGTACACGTCATTCCAACGGGATGCGGCTTCTTACCCATGTGGTTTCCGTCGGCGGCGACTGATCCGGCGAGATGATCTTCCAGAAGAAGACTGGCTCGGAACGCCGGAAACCTCCGGTTACGCTGTCAACCGTCCGCAATTAGTTCTATCGACGTGTTTCAGGAGGAGCCCTGTGGGGCGACGTGGAGTCATTTGGAACGGCAAATTGCGGAAACGGCATATGTCATCGGACCGCATCGTTTTCATCTGGTACTCGGGAACAATCCAATAGCGGCGCATCCGGAATCTTTCTTAGGTGGTAGAATGCCTCCCATGGCTGAGGAAGCCCGCGTTCAGATATCGAGGCAATGTAGTTCAGTCGACGTCGAAGACTTGAGAATATTTCTAAGCAATTATGCTCAAGTCGTGACGGTCCGTGAAGTACATCCGGGTCCGGAGATGAACGTCGACTGGTTCCTCCAAGCGACGCTCGACGTCGTATTGAACTACGGAGCGGCGCATCCTTTCGTCGTAAGTCTTCTCGGGTCAGTTTCCGGATACCTGACATCCGCGACGGCCAAGAAGATATATGAGAAGTTCGGTGATGCCCTGATCGAGAAGACCGTCGAGAGGTTCTTCGATCAGGTTGCACACGTCTACAAACGAGCAAAGAAGGCCAATGTCTGCCTTAAGCGCGGAGACGAGGCGATTCCTGTTCCCCCATTGCGAATCAGACTTGAACTGAACCGTGCGAAATTGTCGCACCCGACTACGCTAGCCCTGACCTTCCCCTATGACCTAACGGACACGCAGGTGCGCGACGCGCTTATGGTCGCCGGCAAGGTTGTCGAGACTGCCATCAAAAAGGCCGAGAAGCGGCGGCGGCATGAAGAACGTGCGCGCAAGTTGATTGTTAAGGGAAAGTCGGATGACGGGATGCGTTTGCTGACTGATGAAAAGTATATCAAGCTAAGGCGGACGCCCGCTTACGCTTATCGCCCCGACGAGAAGGCTTGGGTCGACGCCTGGGTCCTTGCTGATCAGGCAGTTCAAGAAGAGAGCGCAGCACGGTTAAGAGAAGCTATTAAGAACCCGCCGCCAGAGATGAAAGGGCATGAAAAAGCGATGCGTAGGATGGTCGCCGGCATCGAGAAAGACCTCAGAGAGGGGAGGGTCCGGTAGACCATGGACCGATGGTATAGGTTCTGCCGCTTCCACCAAGAGGACTTCAGGCCCGCGCCGCCCAAATCCGACCGACAGCGCGAATTTGGATGCCGTTGTGGCGCACACTTGCGGTGATGAAGCGGTCAGAGGAGCGGTCTCAGTATTCATAGATCGCGTTGGGACTCTGATGTAGTGGCTCTGATTGAGCAAGGGGGTCCAATGGTGTTATTAATTCAGCCGCCAAAAGACCTTTTGGCCGCAGTTGACAACCGCACCAGCCCACACGGGAGCAGTACAAACGAAGAAATGTAAGACTACTCAAAGGAAGACCACATGACCCAAAGCAGCGCTCCACAGCGAGGCAGCGAGCAGGCAGGTGCGCAGTTCAACACCGACCGCACCCATCCGGGCCGGTGGACGATCACCTTCAGCAACCCGCCGATCAACATGTTTCTTCCCACAACGATCGTCGAATTGGGCGCGCTAATGACCGACCTCGAGGCCGAACCGTCCGTGAAGGTCGTAGTGTTCCAGTCGGCGAATCCCGCTTTTTTCATCGCCCATCTCGACGTAGCCAAGGCAGCTGAACGGCCAGAGGCGCTGGGCCTTTGGCGCGACTTTGTACTGCGCCTGTCGTCAGCGCAAGTCGTGAGCATCGCCAAGATTCGCGGGCGCACGCGCGGCATCGGTAACGAGTTCGTGCTGGCCTGCGACATGCGCTTCGCCAGCCGGGAAAGCGCCCTATTCGGCAACCCCAGGTCGGTGTCGGACTGGTCCCGGGCGGCGGAGCGCTGGAATGGCTCCCGCGCTTGGTCGGCCGCTCGCGCGCACTTGAGATCGTGCTAAGCGGCGATGATTTCGATTCTGATATCGCCGAGCGCTATGGCTGGGTGAACCGCACGCTGGACGATGCCAACCTCGACTCGTTTGTCGATGCCCTCGTCCGGCGTCTGACCTCGTTCGACCGTGAAACGCTAGCCGCGGCGAAGGCCCAGATCAATCGCTTCGGGACGCCGACAGCTGCCGAGCTTCAGTCGAGCAACGACTTGTTCTTCCCAATGCTGGCCTTGCCCAGTGCGCAGACGCGCCGTGCAAAGATCCGCAATATCGGTTACGGCGTTCCGGGCGACTTCGAATTGAACTTCGGCAGGTACTTGCCTACGTTTGGGCGGGCGGACGACGATGACGCGGATAAGCGGACCTATTCTGGGCCGTCTCCCTCGCAGAGTGCTCCGGGCCGGCCAAGGTAAGACTGCGAGTCGGATGAGTCAACGCCAGAAAGGTAGCTTGATGAGGAACACGCCTGCCCGTCGGGAAACACCCATCAGGGCGCTGCCTACAACCGTCCATTTTCCGTCAACCCTGCGCATGAGCACATAACGGTATTCTCCGCAGAGGGTGCCACAGTGGTGCTCAGAGTAGAACAGGGCTTTCGTTGCCGGCGACTTTGGCGAATGACATCGTGCGTCTGAGCCATCGGCGACGGGTGGGGAACGCTATGCTCTACGCGGTGGGCGACTAGCCAAACAGCCTCTTTGGCGTGCCTTTCGGGAGAGGTGCTCCTGTCGCGCACCGCTTCCGGCGGCCAACTCGGGTTTCAGCTTGTGTTTCGGGCAGGTTCATGGATCGGCGAAACATCCGTCCTGGACGGCCGAACGTTCGAGATCGATCCAGCGACCGGCGGCTTTCGGGTATTGCGGGCAGGGGTCTTTCCAGGCTGTGGCGGAGGCGGAGGCCCTGTATCTCCGGACGGAAAACATGGGCTTACCTACTCAGGGAAGAAGCTTGGCCTGATCGATCTAGAAACCGGTGCGGTTCAAGATGTTAAGGGTGTCGACGCCGGTGCGTGGTCAGCCGGTGGGACCTGGCTTAGTGACTGTACATGGTCACCGGACGGGCGCTGGATCGCTGCCATTCGTGATGGCAGGATCATCCTCATTGACGCCAGAAATCTGTCTCACCGAGTAGGACGGGGAGCGGCTGGGAGAGGACACGTTAGCTGGTCTCCAGACTCGAAACTCCTACTGCTATCAAGGTCACAGTTCTCCTGCGGATTGACACTGTACTTCTCAAGCTTGGAGATCGTAAACGTGGAGACCGGAAAGAGGAAGGTCATTAACAGTTCGCACTGCCAGATTGGCGTTCCTAACATTGGCTGGTTAGACGTTCGAGCTGCTCGGTAGGCAGGTGACTGCCCCGGGCCGTCGCTCGCGAGTCCTATTCACGCCGCTGAGGGCAAGTGACATTCGGCCTGCCGCGTGATCTCGTGACGAGCCGCTCGCCATGATCACCGACGACAACGCCGTGTATCAGGACCCATCGGGCGAAAACCTCGCGGTGGCGATTCGTCGAACGACCTAAGATCGCTGGTATGCAAAGCTGTCAGCCGATCGTATGCCGCTGCCGACTATTTGCTGCTTGGTGAATCAACTACATTCTCCGCTCCAGCCCAACGCAGAGCATCCTGGCGGTTGGCAAACGCGCGCATCTGAACAATCCTGCCATCACGAATGGTATAGACGTCTGCAAGATCGATGTCGTGCCAATCGGGGCTGCCATGGGGCCGAACGTGCGCATGAACAAACACGACAATGCGATTGCCGGCTGAGATAAACTGCACCGGCGTACTCGTTCCTTCGGCCAGGGAGGCCCGAGACTGGCTCAGGTAACGTCTCGCTCCTTCGCGGCCATGGTAGGTCCCGCCTCCAGGAAACTCCGTTGGCTCGCTCCACTCGATATGCTCATCGAGCGGAACCACAGCAGCATCGATATCTCCGCGATTGAACGCAGCGTACGCCCCACGAAGAGCGGTGATTACCCGTTCCAACTCTTGGGTCTGGCTTTTAACGTGCATCTCCTTCCCCGCCCAGTCGCGTCCGCTCAAACACTGGCAGGCAGCAACACAAACCATCGCAATTAAGAACTGGTTCAAAATCTCAAACCGCGCCTCGACTCCGCCGCGAAGGCTTCCCGCAGCGGTGGAAACCCTCCGGTGGGACCGTATTGCAACGAACCGGGCCTTGCTCGCCAAGGTACCCACGTCGGCGCACGTCGTGTCAATTGAATTGCTCGCTCGATGGCTAAAAGCTTGCGAGCAGCCGATCTCGGACTGTGTTGAGAATCCTTTGCCGGACAGCTAAATCGGGCATTGTTCGAGCGATGGCGATTGTCCCGACCATGGACGTAATTATCATCAGGAAGTTTGAACTCTTTTCTTCCAAAGTTCGTCCCGGCATGAACGGAATCAGCTCCTCGCGGAATTTCATGATTGCCGCAGAAAAGTGCCGTTTCATGGCGGGAGCGGTGCGGGCCATCTCCGGGGCCAGCGCAGCCATCGGGCACCCCATCTCCGCCCGGTCACAGCGTTCAAGCGAGAGATAGGTTTTTATCATGGCTTGCCACGCGTCGCGCGATCCAGACTGCCTCGCCGCAGCATCGATCAGCGTGCGGGTCAGATCGCGAAAGCTTTCCTCAATAGCTTCGACGACCAGCGCGTCACGGCTTGAAAAGTGCTTGTAGAAGCCACCATGGGTCAGCCCAGACGCTTTCATCAGTGTCGCAACTGCTGGTCCACTCAGGCCCTTCTTCCGCAGTTGACGTGACGCGCCCTTGACGATCCTGCCGTGAGTTCTTGCTTTGTGTTCAGCGTCATAACGCATAATATGGGATTATATATGTAATCCAATATCTGTCAAGACTGCGGAACGGCTTTTTCGAGTCCCATGACAACGAGGACAGGGTGTTCATCGCTCGTAACTTGCTATCACGCTGGTCACCCGCTGCCTGTTGACGTTAAACCGGAACCGTCTCTGATATAGCGTCGGGCTCAGACTTGGCGGGGGTTCTGAGCATCATGATGCTGGCGATGATGATCCACCAGACGACGAGGACGGGAGCGGTAGCCGTCGTGCCCCAACCCACAGCGCTGTAAAACTGAGCTGCGTCGTAACCGAAGAACATGGCTGGGACAAATGCGAGGTTGACTAAAGCGATGAGGAAGGCCAACCAGGCAAGCCACGCTGGCATGAACCGGCCCCGCAATATCGCGAACCCCGAGGCGGACAGAAAGAGGGTGGTCATGAGCCGACCAATGGCTCCCCACAGGAGGAATTGACCCGGGGCCAGGACGCCATCTACAGTCGGGTCGATCGGAATTTTAGACACAATAACCGTTCCAGCTTCCATGGATTGGGCCACCATGCTGAACGTCAGCCACATTAGCCCGGAGACAAGAACGAGGGTCGCAGCCCACTCCAGTTGTGGCCTTCCTTGGCAAATAACAAGCCGAAAGCCGACTAGAAAAACAATGAGAATCGTACTGCTGACAATACCCACCAGTACGCGCGTGAGGATGTCCCACTGCGGAGGGGCACCGGTGTACACGAAATAGAGCGGAATGTCTGTCAACGAAATGAGAGTGGCAACCAAGCCGAAAATGCCCGTGTGGCGTCTTAAGCTCAACTCAGTCATAAAGGTCCTCCAGTATCTGTCAAGCAGTATCGCGAATAACCAGGGGCGGCGGCGCAATTCAAACCCTCGGCACAAATGCGCTGAGAAGCGTTCCTCATAAGCGTCTGATGCACTTTCGCTTTGTGTTCGGGCTGGTAACGCATGGTACATAATAGGATGTCATATATCATCCCATCATTCAATCCAGGAAGAAAGTCGAATCCATAGGATGGTCAGCCACATCCTAAGGCAATAAGAGGATTCTTTGTATGTCTCACCCAATTCTTATAACTGGCGCGGCTGGTGGCACTCAGGGATCGACCGGGCGTCTCGTCGCTGGTTTGCTGCTCAAGCAAGGCATTCCAGTTCGCGCATTTGTCCACAGGCTGGATGCCCGATCCGACGAGCTCCGCAGTCAGGGTGCGGAGATTATCGAAGGCGATCTTCTAAGCCCAATGTCGATCCAGACGGCGATGAAGGACGTGAAGCGCGCATATTTTACGTATCCAGTGACCGATGGCTTGCTTGAAGCAGGGACCATTTTCGCGTCAACTGCCCGCGATGAGGGATTGGAGCTGGTCGTCAACAACTCGCAGTTTCAGGGCTTACCCTACGAGCCCGGATTTCGCGATCTCCAGCGGGCTGCCTCCTTCCGGAACTTCCAGCACCTACTGGTCGATCGGATCTTCGATTGGGCGCAGATCGGTGCTGTTCATCTTCAGACGCCACCTTATTATGAAAACGTGCGCGCGCTGGTAAGCCACAGCGCCGCCAGCAAAGACTCGGCGTTTTTGCCTTGGGGCGATGGCTCGGCGGTTATTCCACTTACCGGCGCCGGAGACGTGGCAGCCGTGGCTGCGACACTTCTGGCCAGTTCAGGTCTACCATCTCAAAACGTCTATCCACTGGTAACCGAGACACCGACCGTGCAGGAGATTGTCGAGACACTCGGTCGAGCGATCGGGCGTCCGATCCGCTATGTGCCGATCACCGACGAGCAGTGGACGGAGGCAGTAAAGGATCGGATCAATCCCCACGCGCTTGACCATTTGAGCCATCTTTGGCAGTTTTTCCGTGGGAATCAACAGCGCCGCCAGCCTACCGACGTCGTTCGTGAGGTGACTGGACGGAAGCCGCAAACATTGGAGGATTTCTTTCGGACAAACGCCAAGGTATTTGCCTCTGCTGTGCGCTGAGGGCGCAGAAGCTTTCGATTCACAATTTGCCCAATGGGCTTTTGACAACTAAGCGCACAAATAATGGAGGGTTCAAATGCCGCCGCAACTCATCTTCATGCTGCATCTCATACTGGGCTATGCAGCATGCCTGCTTTGCTACCGCTCTTACGTCCTGCCGCGCCTTCGGGCGATGAACCGGATAGATGCCCAGCGCGTCATCGCCACCGTGCATAGCTTTCGCTTTTTCGGTTTAGTGTTTCTTCTTCCGGGCGTGGTGGGGCCTAATCTCCCAGCAGGCTTTGCCACGTTCGCCGCCTACTGGGATTTCACAACCGGAATTCTCGCCCTGTTAACGCTGCTCACGGCGCGAGTGAGGCCGCTCTTTTGGTTATTCGTGGGCGCCTTCAATCTCGTGGGGACGATCGACCTGATCGTCAATTACTATCATGCCATCAAGGTCGGCGTTCCCGAGCTAGCAGGGCAATTCGGCGCGGCCTACCTGGTACCAACGCTCTACGTACCAATATTGATGATCACGCATATGACCGCGTTTTATCTTCTGATCCGTCCTGAGCATCAGGTGGTTCAAGAGACGCCGGCTGAAGTAGTTTCATCGTAGCCGGATTCTTGTTACGGAGGCGTCAGAGTCATGGCCCGAGGTCCTTAAGATGACGATCCTCGAATCGATCTAGAGTTGCACGGCTTTTCCATCGTTCGGAGTCTTCTTAATGAAGAAGAAATGGATGATCTATCTGACGCGATCTCGGCTGCCCAAGAGGGTGAGAGCGTCCGAAAGGAGAGCGGTGTTTATGCGATCCGAAATCTGCTGAGTGTCGTGCCGTCGGTGGCGCGCATTGCGGAATCAAAGAAGATTTACAACACTCGCTAGGTCGGCTTTAGGGATAAGTGCATTCGCGGTGCGCGGGACCTTGTTTGATAAGAAACTAGCTGCTAATTGGCTCGTGCCCTGGCATCAGGAACTGACCATCAGCGTGAAGGAACGCCTGGAAGCCGTCGGCTACAGTCTGTGGACGGTGAAGGCAGGGGTCCCGAAAAATCGACAGTCCTTGGGCTAGTCCAAGCTGCTTGGTTCAATACCGTGTGACGCAGCACGGACTGTGAGCGTGGACAACCGGGGGACGGTATCCAATCCACTCTTACCAAGCGCCTTCTGTCCGCTACTCTGTGCCCGGCCCCGGCGCGATTACGCATTCTAAGAGTGCGCCCTTTTCAGGTAAGTTGGGCCAAGCCAATTCAGTGGCGAAAAGGAGCACTTTATATG
>JBAUOG010000502.1:0-3706 GCA_049579625.1 Bryobacteraceae bacterium | reverse complement strand
AGATACGGCAGCCACATCCAGCTGAGCGTTATCGGCAAGCCCGAGGCAAGTACAAGGACAAGCAGCAGGAAGATCTGAATGAGCAGATGCAAGCAATTGGAAATAACCGAAGCTAGCGGCACGATTTCCCGCGGAATCGGCACACGCTTAATAATTGGGGCGTTGTCCACAACTGATGTGGTTCCCGTAGTCCAGCCAAGGCTGAAAAAGTTAAATGGGACCAATCCGCACATTACAAAAGCCGGGAAATGCGGCACCGAGTTATTTCTTGTGACTTTCGTAAAAACAAAGGTCAAGACCCCCATCAGCACAAGCGGGTTCAATAGCGACCAGAACACCCCCAAGGACATATTCCGGTAACGTACCTTGAAATCCTTGGCGACGAGATTGGAAAGAAGAAAAGGCAGATCCCCTTTCCACGAAGGTTCGGAACTCTTCCAGGAAGCCGATTTTTGTGCTTTCCCGTCTTTCTTCCCCAAGCCGGAAGCCTCCGGTTTTGGTGTAAAAAGATCCTCGGTATGCATTCGGTGTCGCAAGGCACCTTGGTAGATGCGTATGCGCTAAGGGGTATCCGAGCCGTAGAATAACACACCGGGCGAACCCTACCCCATTGCTCGGAGGTAGTTCTGAGTCCGCAGAAGGTCGGCCGCGGTTGCACCATCAGGCGGACGGCGCGCTGATCGTTTGGTTGACAGCTCGGAGCAGAGCGGAATGTCTTGTCCGATGATAGGATTGCTGGTTATGCATGATACGCGCTTTCCAAATTAGCACCGGCCTTGGCGCGGGCAATATTGGAGACGAGTTGATGGCGCACGCTTTCTGGCGCATACTTCCCCCGAACATTCGCCTTTCGGTTGCTCTTTTGCCTGAATCAGCGCGCCAACATCAGGCATATCCAGAGCAGCACGAGTACCTTCCGGTTGTTTATTCAGGAAATGAGAACGATTCGCCAGATTGCCCTGGCCTCCTCGTCGGCGACAGTCCTGTTGTGGAGAGCGAGGGGCTCGACTGGCCTCTTCGTTTTCTTGCCGGCCGTCTCGAGTGTTTTCACCGCAATTCGATGCCCGTGGACGCACTGGGCGTAGGAGTCGATCAGCTACATGTCCCAGAGGCGATCCGGCTGTTCCACGATGCCTTCCTTCCGATTCGCAGTTGGACCGTGCGCTCTGGAGTCTGCCGCGATGCGCTTCTCGAGCTTGGCGTTGAGGAGAATCGGATCAAGGTCGGAGCTGACTGGGCCTGGCTGCATCAGCCGCAGGGCGGTCTCCAGGAATGGGCTGAGCGAACTTGGACCGCTCTCGGCATAAACCCACGATCGCGTCTTCTGGTGATCAACCCGGTCAATATGATATGGAGGGACTCCGGCGTAAAACGGGAGTTTGCAACAGCGTTCGACGCCGTCCGGCGCACGCATGGATTCCAGATCGCTTTCTTCTGCAATGAATGCAGGACGGGCGACTTCTTTGATTTCGCAGCGGCGCGTGAAATCCAGGAGTCCATGAAGGAGCCGTCCGCGATCGTTCCGGCTGAGTACTATTCCCCAGACGAGGCAATCGCGCTGCTCGGCTGCGCTGATGTCACCGTCGCGCAGCGCTACCACTTCGCGGTTGAGTCCATTCTTGCCGGCACCGTCCCGGTTTGCGTCATTCGCGGGCAAAAGATGACCTCCCTGACGGGTGAATTAGGACTTCTATGCGCAGGAACAGTCAACTCGCTGGTATCGGAAGATCTCGTGGACGTTATTACTGACGCTCTTCAGAACCGCACGCAGTGGCAGCAACGTCTGGCGCGCCTGAAGGGGGAAATGGCTGCGCGCGCGACGCATAATCTCGACCTTCTCCTGGCGCTACCGCCCTACAACTCGGCTATGCAGCCTGGCAACAGGGCCCAGCGCGTTTGGAGGATCATCAAGAATTCATTTCTGCGGTGACACCCCGGCGGTTCATGCTGATTCCTGTCTTATCTTGCCCGTTAAGAAAGCAGCGGCATTGGGCGTTCTGACTAGTGCGCAGTCGGGCCAGTTTCTACCTTGACCTGCCACACCGTGAAGTAAGCATCGCTAAACACGGGGTCCGCTCCACTGCCGGGTCTCGACTCGCTCGGCATTACGACATATTGACACCGGCAGCGCGCTAAATCCCGCGCTGTTGTGTCCCAGTCGCCAAATGAGCAGTAAAACGTTGCGGGGTTGGGAGCGTACGCGCGCGAACAATTGCCGCTGCCGTAAGTATTCGAATTCGGATGAGCCGCAGCGAGCCAAGCGAGAGATTTGTGCGTTCGAAGCGCCATATCCAGGTACTGGTCCGGTCCGATACGGCGAGCGAACAACATCAGCATGGGGGCATTGACTTCGATGATGGCGATGCCCAGAACAGCGAAAAGCAATACGGCGGCAAAAGCGCCGGCAACAGTGGTGCGCAGGAGACGCCCACCCAGCGCGTCGTAAAACGTTGTTGCCTTGCCGGCCAGAAGCACAACCAGCAAACTGATCGGCAGAATGGCGTAGCGGAGCATGCCGACCATGGGCATTCGGGGCAGGCGACGGCAAGAAGCAGCAAACCGCCAAACAGAAGCGTCTGGAAAATGCGCCCCGGACTACGAAAGTAGTTCATCTCCCATTGGAAGTACCTGGCGGTTAGGAGCGCCACCATAACCAGCCAGACGAGCCAGACGCACGCTTTCAGCCGATGCATCGCCGGTTCACCTGGTGGGCCTCAAGCAGCCGATTGTATCGTGTGCTTTAGATCGCTCGCCGTGCCTCCGTTGCGCCCCTTAGGAGGTGTTCCGTTTTGAGGAGCACGGCACCGCGAGCGCTCTGCGAACGTCGTCCGCACCGACAAAGCGTTTACAAAACATCACCGGCAAACGATCGAATGTGGGGTACGATATAGTCTTCAAAATGAGGCTGCTCCTGGTCGAAGATGATGCGGATGCGGCGCGCCTGACGGCAAAGGGTCTGCGGCAAGAGGGCTATTTTGTCGATATTGCCGGGGACGGGCAGGCAGGTCTGGAAAGCGCGGAGAAAGCAGACTACGACCTGATCATCTTAGACGTCAGGCTCCCGGCGAAGGATGGATGGACTGTTTGCGGCGAGCTTCGAGAGCGAGGAATTCATACTCCCGTGTTAATGTTGACCGCTCTTGGTGCGACGCAGGATCGGATCAAGGGGCTCGATCTTGGCGCGGACGATTATCTCGTAAAGCCATTTGATTTGGAAGAACTACTCGCCCGCGTCAGGGCTCTTCTAAGACGCCGGCCCGTATTTGAGAACGAAGTACTGAAGGTCGACACCCTCGAGATGAATACCCGCTCCAAAACGGTATCTCGCGAAGGGAATGTCGTGCGATTGACGGCCAAGGAATACGCTTTATTGGAATGCATGGTTCGACAGGCGGATACTTTGCTCACGCGAGAAGAGATCTCGGAGCAGGCATGGAACGAGCCCTATGATCCATTGTCGAATCTAATCGAAGAGTACATCAAACGGCTGCGCAAAAAGATAGACTTCGAGGGCCAGGTTCCGCTGATCGCCTCTCGGCGGGGTGAGGGCTACATCTTGACGACGAAACCGCTAGGTTGATTGGGCTCCTGCGCCTCGTATTCTTCCGGTTGCACAGCGGTTAACTCAATTTCGAAGCGAGTGAAGCCGGGCCCGGATTCGCCAAGCGTCAGCGTTCCCCCATGCCTTTCAACGATGGTCCTTGCT
>JBAUOG010000501.1:0-3484 GCA_049579625.1 Bryobacteraceae bacterium | reverse complement strand
TCACCGGCATCTACCCTCGCGCTGCACTGCCAGTCTTTCAACAGAAGGGCCGCAGCATGGAGGTCGCCTCGGCTAGCACGGGATCGGAGTTCACACTCACTGATGAAGGCGAACCTGTTCGCGTGAGGGGCAGCGTCACGTCCCCAAATCTGTTCGACGTCCTGGGTGTATCCGTCCAGCGAGGACGCCGGTTCGAGGCCGGGGAGAGCTCACCCGGGCGCGATGGCGTTGTCATCTTAAGCGACTCTCTATGGAAAGTGAAATTCGGTTCCGATCCTCAAGTCATCGGCCTCACGATTCGGCTAAACGGTTTTAACCACCAAATCGTCGGTGTGATGCCGGCCGCATTCAGCTACCCTTCCTCCACCACGCAGCTTTGGATTCCCGCGCGTCTCGATCCGTCGAGTATGGAGGAGTATTGGGGCGGCGAATTCGTTCCGTTGATCGCCCGTCTACGCCCCGGCGCCACCAGGATGCAGGCTCGCGGTGAGATCGCACCCCTGGTTTCGCAGGTCCGGCGCATGTTCCCCTTCCCGATGGCGCGTGATTGGAATGCCAACGCAACGGTGATCCCTCTGCAGCAGGATCTCACCGGAGACGTGCGCGACCGCCTCATCATTCTACTTTCGTCCGTTGGAGTTGTTCTTCTGATCGCGTGCTCAAACGTCGCGAATCTTCTTCTGTCGCGGGCCACGACTCGTCGGAAAGAAATTGCTTTGCGCTTTGCGCTCGGAGCCGGGCGTTTGAGGATCGTCCGTCAACTCCTGACCGAGAGCATCCTGCTCGCGTTACTAGGCAGCGGATTCGGAGTGCTGCTCGGCAGTGCTGCCCTTTCCATTTTCAAATCGCTGCTTCCCGCGGGGACACCTGGCCTGCTGCAAGCTACCGTCGACTGGGACGTGGCCGCGTTCGCCGCTGCGCTGGCGTTGATAACCGGCGTGGCGTTTGGAATCGCCCCCGCAATGAGCGCGTCGCACATTGATCTAGTGAGTTCGATGAGGACAGGCGGCCAGCGATCCACCACCACCCGCTGGAGTTCTCTTCGAAGCTGGTTGGTCGCTGGCGAGGTTTCGCTGACGCTTTTGCTGCTACTCAGCGCGGGGCTGTTGATGAAGAGCCTGTATCGCCTATCGGAAGGCAACCCGGGCTTCGACCCGACTCATGTCATCACGGTGAAAATCAGTCCGAACGAATCGTCCTGTAATCAGCGGTCTTCCTGCATTGCGCTCTACGATCGCATCTTGCAGTCCTCGCGAAACCTCTACGGTGTCGAGACGGCAGCGATCGCCAACACGGTTCCGCTCGACCCCTCCATGCCCATGATTCCGGTTGATGTCGAGGGACACCCCAAGTCCGTCGACTTTCCGGCGCCTATGATGTGGGCCGGCGCGGTCAGCTCGGACCACCTCCGTCTGATGGGCATCCCGTTGCTCTCCGGCAGAGAATTCAACAGCGCGGATAGCGCGAACTCTCCCGCCGTTTTGTTGATCACGCCCGCCACGGCGCGGCGCTTCTGGCCGGGCGAGAATCCCATCGGGAAACACATTAAGCCAGCCTTTGAAACGCAGTGGAGAACAGTAGTTGGTGTGGTGGGCGATGTCCGCCAGTCCAGCTTAGCCGAAAACCTTCCGGCTTGGATGGGCGGTGCGATGTACATGCCCTATGCGCAGTCCGTTCAAGCCGATAAACAGATACCTGTGGCCATGGATCTCTGCATCAAGACCCGGACCGATTCCGCTCGTCTTCGCAGCGAGCTTCGCACGCTTGCCAGGGACCAGGCCCCCAACGCGCCTGTAGAGGACGTGCAGGCGTTGACCGATCTTATGTCCGCCTCCATCGGCGACTTCCGGTCCACCATTCATGTCTTCATTGCCTTCGCCGCCGCCGCGATCCTACTGGCTGTGGTAGGGATCTACGGTCTGGTCTCGTATTGGGTGACGCAACGAACCTGCGAGATTGGCCTGCGCATCGCGATCGGAGCAACGCGGCAGCGCATCGTCTCAATGATCCTCGGACAAGGTCTGCGTGTCGCTGTCTGTGGGATCGGCGGTGGCTTGATCGCCGCTCTTCTGTCGACTCGATTCCTGGCGAGCCAGCTGTATGGGGTTGGCGCAACCGATCCGGTGACATTTGTCGCGGTTACTGCGCTCTTGCTGTTCGTCGTTGCGGCCGCCACAGCTCTGCCCGCTTGGCGCGCCGCTCAGATCGATCCTGTCAAATCGCTGCGGGCGGATTAGGTGTGGCTGGCTTCTTCCGGCTGCGGTACTCTGCCATCGCTCGTTTGTGATCCTCGGAAAGTAACGTGCGTTCCTGGTATTCCAGATACTTGTCTAGCGCTTCATCGAAATCGGATTCAAACGAGCCGTTCATCAACTTCTTCGAAAATGCCCGAGCCGTGGCGCTCCCTTTCATCGTGCTGACGATGATTGAATCCGTGGTTTCGTCCAGCTTTTCTTCCGCTACCACCCAGTCCACCAGCCCGATCGCCAGCGCTTCCTGCGCCGAAATCAACTCGCCGGTCAACACCATACGCCGGGCGCGGCCTAATCCAATGAAACGCGGCAGCCGGTAAATACCCATGCCGGGAATGATCGCTTCGAGCACGGACGGCAATCCGAAGAGGGCGTCCGGCGCGGCGATCCGAAGGTCGCAACCCAAAGCGACAAGCAGCCCGCCGCCCACCGCGTAGCCCCGAACCTTTGCGATTGTCAATGCGTCCAGTTGCTCCAACCGGCGGACGGCCTCGTCGAAACGGCGAAACCAGTCGATCTTCAACTCGCCCGCCGCCAAGGCGTTCATATCAATGCCGGTTGAGAATGAACCTCCTTTGCCCGTGACGATCACCACGCGAACGTGAGGCGCCGCCTCCAGTTCGTCGAGAACCGCGTGAAAGTCGTCTGCCATCTGCCAGTTTTTGGCATTCAATACCTCCGGCCGGTTCATCACCAATTCGGCTACGCATCCTCGCTCTTCCAGATAAACAGTGTTGTTCCGTGTCATGGTTTTACGGGACGCCTTCTCGGCGCCTTCCGCTGAGTGTATTCTTAGACACACTCTCAGAGCATTATGTGACATTGCCTGTACCCAAGTGAAGGGGCACCGCAGCCTCTCATATCCTGCGCTGCTGCACCCAAGTTGGGGCAAATGGCCCAGAATTTGTGCTTCCAAAAAGACGAGCTAAAGGAATCTAAGTCGCAGGAACGCGATCGCCTGGAATGTGAGTGGCGAGCGGATTGCGGTGTGTAAATGCAGCCTTGAGGGCGCAAGCGAGCCCCACACTCGGATGACGTACATATTGTCGGTCTGCAATTCTAGGTGTTGTCGCGCGCAATTTAGTTCGTGAGAAAGGCATCACCAGTGGGCAAAGGCAGGATCTTCATTAATTATCGCCGTGAAGATAGCCGCGCTGATTCTGGGCGGATCTACGATCATCTAAATGCTAACTTTCCTGGCAGAGTCTTCCAAGACATAACCTCCATAGGCC
>JBAUOG010000500.1:0-3644 GCA_049579625.1 Bryobacteraceae bacterium | reverse complement strand
GGTGTGGGCGGTTCGCACTAAAGAGAGTAAAGAAAGAGGTTTTCATGGAGTGCAAAGCAAAACTTTCTTTTGCGCTTGCGGCGCTAGTGGGCCTGGGGCTGGCTGCCTCACCACCGGCCGCATTTGCGCAGGACAAGAAACCAAACATCGTCGTCATCATGGGCGATGACATCGGCTGGATGCAGCCGAGCATTTATCACCGCGGCTTGATGGTGGGCGAAACGCCAAACATCGACCGCATCGGCCATGAAGGCGCCATCTTCATGGACTATCTCGCAATGCAGAGCTGCACCTCCGGGCGCAATGCGTTCTTCACCGGCATGTATCCGTTGCGGACGGGTATGATTCCGCCACAATTGCCGGGCAGCCCGTCGTATCTGCGGCCCGGAACGCCGGCGCTAGCCAAGTTCCTCTACGATCTCGGCTACACCACTGGCGAATTCGGCAAGAATCACCTCGGCGATCACACTGCTTCCCTGCCGACGGCACACGGCTTCCAGGAGTACTGGGGCTGGCTCTACCACCTGGATGCGATGCAGCAGGTCAGCTTTCCGGACATCAACAGCACTCCGTTGGTGCAAGGCATTGCGCCACCCTGCATGAACACACCGGTTCCCGGCCTGGCTGAAGTCCCCGGTGCCGTGGATCCCCGAACCACCACCTGCCTTACTCCTCCGCGCCCCGTGCTGTGGTGCCATTCCTCCGACGGCACGGAGAAGAACCAGACCTGTCAGGACCAAGGCCCGCTGACGCTCGAGCGCAGCAAAACCGTAGACGAAGAAACCTCGGCCAAAGTGGTTGACTTTCTCGACCGCAACGACCCCAAGAAGACCAACAAGCCGTTCTTTGTCTGGTACAACCCGGCGCGTATGCACGTCACCACCGTGTTGTCCCAGAAGTATCTCGACATGATTGGTGAAAAGGGCGGCAAGGACTGGGGTCTCAACGAAGCCGGCATGAAGCAGATGGACGACAACATTGGCGTGGTGATGGCGAAGTTGGAACAGATGGGCCAACTGGACAACACAATTTTGGTGTTCACCACGGACAACGGCGCCGAAACGGTTTCGTTCCCTGACGGCGGCATCACGCCATTCAAGGGCCAAAAGGGCGAAGCCTGGGAAGGCGGCTATCGTGCACCGATGGTCGTTCGCTGGCCAGGCCACATCAAGCCGGAGACAATCAAGAACCAGATGTTCGCGGCTCTGGACTGGGTACCGACCTTGGTCGACATCGCGGGCGGTCCTAAGGGCGATGAACTGAACAAGCAAATCCAAGCCGGAAAGTACCCTGGCATTGTCAAGACGATGCTCGACGGCTTTGATCAACGCGCGTATCTGGAAGGTACGTCGGACAAGTCGGCACGCGACGTTTTCTTCTATTACTCTGGCGCGACGCCCTCCGCGGTGCGCTACAAGAACTGGAAGATGTACTATTCGATGTCGCCTGGAGGAGCCTCCGGCTGGTTCCTGCCGCTCGTTAACTATCACTGGACACTGGTCGGTAACATCAAACGCGACCCATTCGAGCAGACCGTCAGCTTCACGGATTCGAAATCAGCTATGTCGTTGGGAGGCGCACTAGGCTCTCCGAGTACAGCCTATCTATACGACTGGAACATACTGCCGCTAGGCCAGCAGTTGTGGTTTAAGGAACTCCATTCTTTTGAGCAGTTCCCACCACTGCAAGCTCCCGAGAGCTACAACCTGAATGGAATCCTGAAGCAAATGGAAGCCAACAAGGGCGATGACTAACTCCTAGACCAGGAGGCCATCGACAGGCGGGCGGCTCCTTGCGGCACGCCCGCCCAGTCAAGTGTTTCACCCGGGGCGAAATTGCACAGCCGTTCGGCTGTGTTCGGGATTCTCACCTGGCGCGCAGACCATTTTCTGTAGCGCGGGGTTACGACGAGAAGAGAGACAACAAGCTCCCCCGAATCGGGCTTGGTTCCCCAGTTTCCGGCCAAGCCTCTTTTCTTGAGTTGCAAGCAAGCTCGCCTGCTAAACCGGCGATAGAGGAAAAGATATGCAATTCACACGTAGAGATCTAGTCAAGGGATCGGCCGCGTTGTTGGTACTGGGATCCTCACGCGGTAGCTTTGCGGCGAGTACAGACCCGCTGCCATCCTGGAACGAAGGCACCGCCAAGAAGGCGATTGTCGATTTCGTTCAATCAACCACCACCAAGGGCAGCTCAAAATTCGTGGCGCCGGCGGAACGCATCGCCACCTTCGATCAGGACGGTACCACCTGGGTGGAGCATCCCATCTATTCACAGGTCGTGTTCGCTCTCGATCGTGTCGTCGCCTTGGCGCCTCAGCATCCAGAATGGAAAACGAAGCAGCCCTTCGCCTCCGTGCTGGCTGACGATAAGGCCGCGATGGCAAAGTTCACGCTGCCGGACCTGGAAGCCATTGTCTTTGCCACTCATACCGGGATGACCGTGGACGCGTTTCAAACCATCGCGAAGGATTGGGCCGCGAAGGCGAAGGACCATCGGTGGGGCAAGTTGTATACCGAACTGGTTTACCAGCCCATGCTGGAAGTGATGGCTTACCTGCGCGCCAATGGCTACCGGACTTACATCGTTACCGGCGGCGGGCAGGACTTTGTCCGTGCCTATGCCGATCGCGTGTACGGCGTCCCAAGGGAGAACGTCGTTGGCTCGGCGCTCGACATGCACTACGAATACAACAAAGAGGGCCAGGGCGTTCTGATGCGGCCGCCAAAGTTGTTGCTGAACAACAACTTTTCCGGCAAGCCGGAGGACATTTATCTATTCCTGGGCCGCCATCCGCGGGCGGCGTTTGGCAACTCGACCGGCGATCAGCAGATGCTGGAGTTTGCGCAGTCATGCGGCGGCGCGTTCCTATCCGCGCTGGTGTATCACGATGACGACAAGCGCGAATATGCCTACGGCCCGGCCAACGGCTTGCCGGACACCAAGGTCGGCACCTTTACACAGCCGCTGATGGATGAAGCAAAGAAGAACGGCTGGACTGTGATCAGCATGAAGAACGATTGGAAGCGTATCTTCCCTTTTGAGAAAGCAGGGCAACCGGCCACCTGATTTATTAAGGAGGAGAGAGACAGTTAGACTCTCCCCGTCTGATGCGGGCCCGGCTCCCTTCTTATCCGACGGGCCCCTTTTTGAAATGTCCTGAAAGCCAACGTAAACGGCGACCAAGCACCATCTGAGACGAAGCAGTCTCGAGTAGTTGAACGAATTAAACATAGCCAAGGAAAGATCCTTGCATGAACGCCAGGACGACTTTGCACAGCGCCTGAACCTGGGCAACTTCTATATGAACCGAAAGGAATTGAAGAAAGCTGCCGCCGAGTACGAACAGGCTGCTCTGTTACGGCGCGCGCCAAACGGCGGTGGGAAGTGAAGAACAATGCTAGGTTTTGAGCTCGACTTCTGGGACTACGCGACATTCGCCGTCCTGGCCTTTCTTGGTGTGTGCTTTCTCTGCGGCTTGGTATTCGTCCTCGGACTGCCCGGCCGCATTGCCATTGCACGCAAGCATCCAGACGCCGATGCCGTCAATGTGATGGCTTGGGCTGGCGCCCTCGCCGCCGTTCCGTGGATCCAGGCGTTCATTTGGGCTTTCAAGCCCACCACCATCATTGACATTCGACGCT
>JBAUOG010000499.1:0-2554 GCA_049579625.1 Bryobacteraceae bacterium | reverse complement strand
CTCCTGTCACATCCACGGCGTAAGCGATGTCGTTGACAATGATCGTCGCGTGGATCCAGGAACTTTCAATCCCCAAAGAGTAACATGAAACCAAACCGGACAGGTCTCGTGAATAAAACCGGACAACAACCTCAAAACTAACGACAACAAAACACCAGTGGACAACACGGGTGCATTGCGCGCTTAAGTTGTTGTTTTATGTCGACACTCTCATTCCACTCCGGGAGGTGGTTTAGCATGAGAACCAGCATCGCCCCCATACCCAGCAATGATGCAACTCCGCGATGTCCCGCTCCAGGCTGTCGCTGGCCGGATTGCGGTGGCGTACTTAATGCCACGCTCCTCCAGGCGCCCTCGTAGATCTCCGGCTTGGCGAACGCCTCGTCGGCACGGAACACCGCTTTTTTGCCCAGCCTGTTGCCGCTCGATCTCCGGCAGCAGTTCTTCCCGATCCTCGGGCGCAGTGCACGTTGCCGGGCCGCAGCGTTGCCGCCAAGCGGTCGGCGTTGACTGCGGCATGGGAGGCGCGCTGTTTCAACCTCCGCAGACGACACGTTGAAGGTCTGGGATCAGGACACACGCCTGAAGGTGAACACACTCGAGCGTTCTGACCGAGTGCGTGGAGTGGGCAATGAGCGGGGATTGTCGGCGCGCCATTTCCGCCTCGTGGGACACCACGCTGAAGGTCCGGGATGTGGAAAACGGGTCGCGAACTCAGCACTCTTGTGGGCCACTCGGAATATGTCACTGGTGTGGCGTTGAGTGGGGACAGTCGAAACGCCGTTTCAGCCTCTATTGACAAGACTTTGAAAGCCTAGGATCTAGAAAACGGGAAGGTTTTGACGACTTCTAACGGTGACGTAGCCGCGCAATATGTCATCTGCAACGGCCTTTGTACCATCGCCGTCGGCGACCAACTAGGCCGAGTTTCATTTCCTCTAGCTCGTTCTCTACCCCAGGGCTGCCGCGATGAAAACGTAGGTGACCGGGTAGACGGTGTTCCCGATAACAGACCGCAAAGGAGCCTTCAGGCTTAACGAGAGGCATCCTCCCGGGACGCGAATGCCTACTGAAACATGTTCAAAAACCAGACGAACTTACCCAGTCCTGAACGCACGGCACGGGCAAGTGAAGAGCGGCTCAGGCCCTCCATAAAGCTGGGGATAAAGCCAATGGGAGCGCCGATCACCAGAGCGAGCAGCACGTCGTAGACGTGGCGGTCGAGCATCGCAACCCAGCGCGCAAATAAGCCGAGCAAGAGGAGTTGGCGCAGCACTGCCGCCAAAAGGCGACCGCCGCTCCCATCAAAGCGATGAAGTAGACCCTGCGGAACCGTTTCATGGGGGGCCGAGATGGACCGTAGCTCGCGCAGATTTAGTCGGGTCCGCTTTGCTTTTCGCGATGACCTTCACTTCAATGCTTTTTGTGATTTCGGATGGGGCTTGATACTTCCCCTGCTGATCGATCGATCCTTCGCCGGACGGATCGATCGACCATTCCACACTCCCGTCCTTGTTTCCGGTGACCGCGCATGAAAATCCCATGGTTTCGGATGGGTTCAGTGTCGCTTCCTTGGGGCTGATGGTCAGAGAAACGTTTGCGCCGGCCGAAGTCGTGTGCGACTCGGAAGTACTCGAAGCCGCTTCGCCGGGGCCGCTGTTCGCGGAGACTTTAGCGGTAGGGGGCGGCTGCTGAGTCGAACGTGGCGCGGCAGCCGCAGCCGGCACGAGATCAACCGTAGCTGAGGCCGACTGCGTTAGATTAGCTTTGCTGGTGACCGTGACCTTCACCGTTCGAGGAGTGTCGATCGTCGCAGGCGCCTTGTACACCCCCTTGTCGTTGATAGTTCCGCCGTTGCGAGGGTCGATCGACCAAACTACCTTACGGCTCGAAGTGCCACTGATCTGAGTCGTGAATAGCTTCGTCTCTGAAGGCTTCAAAGTGGCGTGTTTGGGTTCTATCGAGACGTGTGCGCCGGAAACCTCGGTCGCCGTCACGGCCCGTGGTGGCGGCTGGGCCTCTTCTGCATTTGTCTCAACGGGATTAGCCGCGCCGCCCGATGGGCGGGAGTTGCCGACGAGAGCGGGGCTGACTGGATTGGCTGCCGATCCCTGGCTCCGGCCCGCTACCGTCCGCAACATCGACGCTGACCATGCCTGCAGCAGGAGCGTTACGACCGCAATAACCAACACCGCCCACAAAAGGGGCTTGTGCGTCGTTGTCGGCACGATCGGGGATGGCGCCGGCCGATCCTTTTTCGACACCTGCCCTAGCGTGAGCGCCTCGCCGCCTGGAGCAGAATTTCCCTCCCCTTCGGCTGTATGGGCAGGTTCGTCTTTTCTTGGCTCCTCCCAATTTGTGGCTTCCCGCTCTGCATCTTCCAGAACTGGTTCGGGCTGCACAGTTCGGACTTCCGATTCGGACACCTGAGGATCCGCCACAGCGACCTGCTTCACGTTGGTCCATTCGACGACGGAACGCGGTGACAATTCATGCATTTCCCAGAAACTTTGCAGGGCATTCGGTCGAAAGCCTTCTTTACCCCGCACGAAAA
>JBAUOG010000498.1:0-6133 GCA_049579625.1 Bryobacteraceae bacterium | reverse complement strand
CTTCGTCTTTTTCCGTTTTGCCGTCAGCCGCCATGGGAGGCTTGGACCAGCGCGCCTTCATTGCCCCATAGGCGGCGCCAGAGGCCGTTGAGCAGGCACCCATGACCCCCTCATGCCGCCCAAATCTATCAGTATTTTTCTCAATTCAAAAATGGCCGCCTCGAATTGCCCCAGTCGCACAAACTTGCCCCCTCAAACCAGCTTGTGAGATATGCGGGCTAGCGGAAGAGTTCCTGGCTCGGGAACACGGAGAAGTGGCACAAATAGTGGCACACGAGCCCAAGAGACCCAATTGAAAGGAGGAGGGTAAATCCTTTGTTTTGTTTGGTGCGGATGAGAGGACTTGAACCTCCACGAGTGTTACCTCACTAGAACCTGAATCTAGCGCGTCTGCCAATTCCGCCACATCCGCTAAGAGGTGCGTAGACTCCTATTTTGGAGGATTCTGCACGCTGTGTCAAACTAGCCAGAAAAGCTCAAAGCCGCAGTCTTGAATTCCGTCCGAAGGTAGGCTGTCCTTTGCGCCCTCCACCAGGATTATCTTGAGCCGTCTGACCGCAGATGATACTGCGAAATCTCCTTCAGGCTACTGTAACCAGGGGGCGTGAAGGTCTCATGACCCGGGACCTGCCTTACGTCTGCAACTGCGTCAACGGCGATTTGCGAGAGTTGTTTGGCAAGCAGGACTTGGGGGCTTTCTTGTAGATTGACGCCGCCCATTCCGGAGTCGTAGACGATCCCACCACCATCCAGCAAGAACTCCTCACCTCCACCCGATAAACTCCCCCCGACCCGGTCAGGATGTCCGACGCCTCGTTCCAGGAATCTACCCACGCCACCTTTTTGATGTTTTACGACATAGGTGACTCGGCGGAAACCGGCTATCTTCACGTCCTCCCCAGCAAACGTGACAGTGACACCGTTGGGCCGCGGAACCGTAATGGTATGGGTCACATCGTCAAAGCGAATCCCCGAGGGTGCGGCCCCACTCCCACCCGAGAATGTTGACGGTGCTGTCGTCCCTCCTGTTGGTCCCGGCTGCTGTGCGCCTGGCGTGGGCGCTGTCGGCATCCCGGTCGAATTGCCCGCGTGGCTGCGAGCGCTGAAAACCTTATAGTCTTCGAACGACTTCTTCAGCTTGTCCGCATCAGTACCCGGCATCGGAATAACCTGCAGTTCGCCATTCATGGTCAGTATCGTGCCGACTACTTTGCTCCCTTCGAAGACCTGCGCCATTGTGCCGGTTGGGGTGAACTTGAACGTGTAGTCGTCCCACTTAACCTCTGAGGCGCCTGTCTGGGGTCGGCCCTGCGATGGGGAACTTCCGTTGGCTGCGGCACTCGCCGCGTTGGCGGCACTGCGAGTGAAGTTCAGCGGCACGGGACTGCCCTGATTCCACATGCCGGTTAGCGAAGTCCCGTCGGCGCTCAGAAATCCGATCCACGTACCATGCACAATCGGCACAGTGAAGCTCAGGGATTGTCCGTTGATTTGAAAGTCGGCGCACGGTACGCCAGTCAAGCCTTGATCTGGACTATCCACGGTTCCGGTGAGGATTCCGTCCCGGCCGGCCATCACGTGAAGCTTTATGTGGATTGGCCCTAAAGCCCCTCCATAATCTCCGGCGAAGTCGGGCTTCTGCTGACCCACTCCCAGCGCCGCCGCTATCAGGAATCCCGCTAGGAAACGCGCAAACATGGGAAACATTATAGTGAATTCTGCTCGCCCGTGCATTCGCAAAAGCGCGTATTTAGCACGATGACTGGATCGTTTTCCCGCCGTGGCAGAGCCGTGAACCGGGCAAGGTACCTAGAACCTCGGTCTCTCCACCGCGGCGACCGCCCGCAGATGCGGCGGCTTCGGCTTCACTCGCGCCATGACTTAGGCGTAGGGGTCTTCCGGCGAGTTCGGTTTCTTCTTGAAGAACTGCCGGATCCGCTTCGCCGCTTCACCGGGCGCCCGCTTCAAAAGTTCCACGTTCCTTCGTCCTTCAGTGTGACGCCGTTCCATCTCGCTCACGAAACGTTGAGCCTCATCCATGCGATCCCTCTGCCTATTTCTTCAGATCCAGCACCGCCTGCAACTTCGATCCAAAGTCGCTGACCTTCTCTGGCTTTGCGCTGTGTTTTGCCGGCCCGGGTGTCTCGGCATGCAAAGGTGTGGTTTGCGGCCCGAGCGGCTTCGGCTCCGTTTTCGCGGGCGCTTCATGCTCGATGCCGGTCTGTTTCCATTCGTCAACGGGCGCCGCGCTCGGTTCCGCCGGCTCCTGTGTCACCGACGGTGCGCTGTCGCCTGCCAAATACCTATCTTTCTTCAGGACCGCCCGTGCCAGCGAGCCTATCCAGCTAGTGAACTCTCCGTCAACCAGCTTGTCGCGCTCTACTGCCGCGCGCATTGTCTCCATCTTCGAATCCAGGTTGTCGAGATGATGCAATAGCAGCGCCTCCAGGAACAGCGGCGTCTTGGGCGATCCGAATTCCAGCTCGCCGTGGTGGCTGATCACCATATGCTCTATCAGCATCCGCAGTTTCGGCGGAAAGTCCGGCAGCCCATGCAGTTTGTCCCCGATCATGCGCAGCCCAATAACAATGTGGCCCAGCAATTGACCTGGCGTGCTGTAGCTGAAACTGCGATCGAACGTCAGCTCCTCAATCTTTCCGATGTCGTGCAGAATGGCGCCCGTCAGCAACAGATCCAGGTCCACGTAACCATAGTGTTGGGCCATCATCCGGCACAGCGCGCATAGTGACAGGACGTGTTCAATCAAACCACCGCGGCAGGCATGATGAATGGATTTCGCCGCCGGAGCCTTCTTGTATAGCTCGGCAATCCGTTGGTCGTCGAACATCGCATTCAGCAGCGCCCTCAAATGCTCGTTGCCAATGCCCCGGATAATCTGCTGCAGCTCAGCAAACATTTCCTCCGGATCGCGCTTCGATGACGGAAAGTAGTCGGAGAAGTCCGCTTCGGAATCGTCCATCAGCCGCAGCCGGTGGATCGTGAACTGCTGCCGGTTCTGGTAGACCTGCGCGATCCCCTTCACCTTGATGAAGTCGTCTTTCTCAAACGTCTCCATCACCTCGGCCACGTTATCCCACATCTTGGCGTCGATCTCGCCCGTGCGATCCGCAAGCACTAACGACAGGTATGGCTCTCCGGTCTTCTTTTGCCGGATCTCTTTGTTGACAACGAGGAACTGCGTGGTTACGTTCTCGTTCGGCTCCAGGCCGCTGACATACACCTGCTTCATGGGGGGAGCTATTTCGAACTGCTCTTGCCCGTAACCGTGGTCTCCGTGCCAGGAATCGGGATGATCCAGAGGGCGCGCTTCTTGCGTGTCTTGGTCTCCACTTCGCGCTTGGTCACGGTCTCCGGCTTCAGCGTCGCAACATCTTTCCACGTTGTGTCCATCCCCGGGGCCGCGCCCGAGTCGGTGTATCCCGGCTTGATTTCAAGGAACGCCGTCGTGCGCAACCCGGTCAGATACTCGCGCACCTTGGGTTGCATCTTAGGCCCATACAGCGCTTCTTCAATCTGTCCCTGCACGTCTGCCAGTTCGGCTTGCCCTTCCTTCGTGTGCTCAACCACCTTTAGGATGAGGAATCCGTTCGGCATCTTGATCACGCCCGTAACGCCCCCCTTCGGCAACGTCCAAACGGCTGCTTCCAGATCGGCCTTGAGTTCGCCCTTCTTGTAGCCACCCAGATCTCCGCCCTGCGCGGCTGTCGTTGAATCCGAGTTGTCTCGCGCCATTTCCGCGAACCGCTCACCTTTGGCTGCCCGCGCCGCGAGGTCCTTGGCTTTCTTCTCGGCCGCCGCCACACCGGCCGCGTCCTTACCTTCGGTCGAGATCAGGATCTCTTGCAGGTAGACTTTCTCGTCACGCACGAACTCAGCCTTGTGTTCGTTGTAGTAGTCCTCGATCTCTTTGTGCGAGATGCTGATGTTCCGCGATACCTCCTGCCCAATCACGCGGCGCGACAACATGCTGTTCTTGGCCTCGCTCTGGAAATCCTCCCAGCTCATGCCCGACTGCTGATGCACAAATTCCCGAAACTTGTCCGGGTCCGCTATGCCCGACTTTCGCTGCAACTCAGCTATGTACTTGTTGAGCTCCGGCGTTACATCAATGCTGAGTTCCTTGCCCTTCTGAATCAGCAGCAGGTTATCGATCTTGTCCCGTAGCAGGTCTTTTTCCCGCTCGTTGTATGTCTGCTCCAGCTTAGGGCCGCTCAGCCCTTGGGCCTTCATCTCCTGCACCCATTCCTTGGCCGTGTGTGTCAGTTCGGCTCGCGTGACAATGTCGCCATTCACCTTAGCGACAATTTCATCGACAGTTTGGACGGTCGCGGCTCGCGCCATCCCCACGGTCGCAGCCAGGGTCGCCAGCAGGCCGCCTAGTAAGGCCGCGCAGGTTCGTCGTAGTAAGGTGGCGGAAACAAATACCAGAAGTTTCATAGCGGTGTCTCTCACATTATGGCAAGAGCCGCCGCCGGACGGTGGTCCAGTTCCTGTGTATCGAGGTTCGCTCCCCAGGCCTTAGCTGGCTGATATCCTGCGAGGGATGTCAACCGCAACGGGAACGCTCGCACTTTACGAGCAGACTGGCGCCTATTTGCGCGGTCATTTTCGTCTCACCAGCGGCCTGCACAGCGGCGAATACCTCCAATCCGCCAAGGTCCTGGCCCATCCCCAACATGCCGAACACTTAGGCTGCCTGCTCGCTGAACGGATCACGCCTCTATTGGCCGGCGAATCTGTCGATTTTGTTATCGCTCCCGCCATGGGCGGCCTCATCATCGGTCACGAAGTGGCGCGCGCCCTCGGCGTCCCGTTCCTCTTCACTGAACGCGAAACCGAATCCGGCCGCATGACCCTCCGCCGAGGCTTTGAGATCAAGCCAGATCAACGCACGATCGTGGTTGAGGACGTCATAACCACTGGTGGCAGCACTCGCGAGGTCATTGACCTGGTCCACGGCGCCGGCGCCCGCGCTCTCGCCGCGGGGTCCATCATCGATCGCAGCAACGGCCGAGCTGATGTCGGTGTTCCACGCGTGGCCCTCGAGCAATTAGAGGTCGTCACTTACGATCCCTCGGTTTGCCCGCTCTGCCGCCAAGGTCTCCCGGTTGTCAAGCCCGGTTCGCGGAAGGCCTGACTGGCCTGCCCATGAGACGCCTGCGATTCCTGGTGGCCTATGACGGCACCGGCTTCCACGGTTGGCAGGTGCAGCCCGGCCTCCCCACCATCCAGGGCACGCTGGAAGAAATCATCTCGGGTATGGAAGGCCGGCCGGTTCACGTCGCAGGCTCCGGCCGAACGGATGCCGGTGTCCATGCTTACGCGCAAGTGGCAGCCGTCTCTATCGAAAACCCGATCCCGCCGGACAACTTCCGCCGCGCCGTGAACCGCCTACTGCCCAAGGCCATCCGCGTGAGCCAGGTCGAAGAGGTGCACCTGGATTTCCATCCTCAGTTTCATGCCCGCCGCAAGACCTACGAGTATCGTATTTATCGGGGCGAGATCTGCCCGCCCTTTGATCGCAACTATGTCTTCCACCACCCGTATCCACTGAATGAAGCCGCCATGGGGGAGGCCGCGCCGCTGTTCGAAGGCGAGCACGATTTCACCGCCTTCGCTGCGTCCGACGACCGGGGAAAGGGCTTCTCAAGGGTCCGCAGCATCTTTTGCTCGGCGCTTTCCCGTCGCGAAGCCAAATTGGTTTACCAGGTCACCGGCTCCGGCTTCCTCAAGCACATGGTCCGCAATATGGTGGGCACGCTGCTCGAAGTCGGCAAGGGCAACCTGTCGCTCGCCGATCTCGAAGAGCGCCTCACCCCAGGCTGCGGCATCCGGCCCGGTCCGTCGGTTCCACCCAGCGGCCTCTTCCTGCTCTCGGTCGAGTACGACGAGCACGCCGCCCATCGCGAATCCGCACCGTATTGATTTACTCTTCAGATCCGCCCGATCTAAACGCGGATTGTTTGATTCATCGCGCAAGGCGAGCGCTCCCCTGAAAACGTGCTGCACGCTACTTGTTCCGCTGCATCCGCTCGCTGACGCTCGCGGTTCTGTGCTGGAGACCGGAAATCCGCGTCTTCATCCAGTTTGGTGGCCCGCCGGGCCATGGCTA
>JBAUOG010000497.1:0-1624 GCA_049579625.1 Bryobacteraceae bacterium | reverse complement strand
TCTGCCAGTAGCGTTTGACGATGTCGTGCGAACTGAGATCCGGCTTGCCCAACAGGATGGTTAGAATCTCATGCGCCGATTTGCCATTGTAGAGCGGAGCAACCAGAGGCTGCTGAATTGTTGCCGTCCCGTCGAAGGCTCGCGAATCGGACCAGGTTTCCAGATAGTGCGCTTCCGGAACGTGCCAGTTACTCAAGCGAGAGGTCTCATCGAAGAATTGGCCAAGCCGCATCACCAGCCGGGCTTTCCGTATCGCGTCCGCGAACCCAAACGTCGCTGGAGCTGTGTAGACGGGGTTGGGGCCGAGGATGACCAGCACCTCCACATGCCCACTGTTCAGATCGCTGGCAAGCTCTTCGAGAGAATGCGTGTTGTCGGGTTCGATGCCCTCGAGGATCTGGACGGTCTTTCCCACGTTGCCCAACGCGGAGTTGATGGCATAGGCCGCAAGGTGCACGCTTTCCGGCTGAAACTCTCCGGGGATGACAATTGACCGGCCCTTGGAGGCGTTTAGGTCTTGAGCCACGGCGTTCAACCAGACTGGCTCATTGCCGGCAGCTGACGGAGCACCGCTCACGCCGCAGGCCTTTGCGAGCTGATAGGCAATGCCGGGGACGGCGCTGCTCTTGACGGGAATGTGATGGTCGGCCAGCGAGCCGCTCACCGATGGCGTCGATTCAATCGAGTAAAGCCTGCACGGGGTCTCTCCGCCATCCACGCCGCGCCTGACAGAGAACTGGCGGGCATAAGCGAGTGCGGCCGGCCCGGTGTTGAGAAAGTCGCTATCGAGGCTCACAATCACATCGGCCTGTGAAAGATCGTATGCCACGAAGGCGCTACGGCCGGCGATCTTCTTGGCGGCACCTGCAATGGCCGGGCTAACGGAAGGCTCGTGAACATACCACTTGGCGTTCGGTGACTGCGCGAGGATCGCGCCCATCTGGCTGATGAGGGTCGGAGAAGTGGTCGCACCTGTCAAGATGGCGAGGCCTTCTCCTTTCCGCAGATTGATCGCCTGCGCCTCAGTGCTGACAGAACCGGTGAATTCGCTGAAGGTGCTGAGGCGGCCTTCGTGTAACACCGACTCCGACCGGTCGGGATCATAGAGGTTGAGGACCGAGGCCTGTTCGAAGATTCCGGTGGCCCCCAGGCTGGCTGGATGGTCCGGATTCCCTTCCACCTTGGTGGGCCGGTTGAGGTGGCTCTCGACGATCAACCCGCGAGCGTACCCGGCGATCGGCATGGCCGTCGCGTAGAACAAAGGAAGCCCCGGGATCACGTTCTCGGGCTGACGGACATAGGGGACAATCAGCTCTTTGGGCTGTTTCGTACACGCCGCTGCGCCTGCCATCGCCAGCGAAGCCGCCATGACTTTCAGAAGGCTGCGGCGGTTGACTCCTTGCGGCACCTGTCCGGAAAGCCCGGGAAACTCCTGTTCGATGTATTGGCGCAGGTCTTCGCTCTCGGCCGCCTCCTCCAAAGTTCTCCAGAACGCGGGACCGCGGCCGGCCGCGAGACGCTCTCGAAGATCCTGAAGTCTGAGAGCCTGGTGTGGGCGTTCGAATAAAGACTCTAGCGGAACAAACCCTTGCGGCTTTGCTGTGCCATTCGGCGGGCTTGTGAA
>JBAUOG010000496.1:0-4431 GCA_049579625.1 Bryobacteraceae bacterium | reverse complement strand
GAGGATAGCCCTGACGGTTGTCTGGGCTTTGAGGAAGCCGCTAAGCGGCTTCCTCTCGTTGTTCGACTTGCTGGGTCAGCCAATCGACCGCTTGCTGCGCTTTGCTGGCGGCGGTGAAGATGGCGCGCTTGTCGTTCTTGAGGACTTGCAGTAATCACCAGCAAAAAATAATGTGAAGGAGCATCGGCTTTTCATTCCAATGCTGGAACGGGCGACAATCTCCTCCACATTATTTCTCTTCTGCTAAAGCGTATCGAGCCAGGCGAGCACGCTCTTGTCTTGCTTCCACCGTGGTGGCTTTCGTGGTTGTGATGAGCTTTGGAGTAGTTCAAGCGCCCTCCGTTTCGTCTCCAGATTGGCTTGCGCGTAATGGTTCGTGGTGTCGAGACTGACATGTCCGAGCCAGCTTCTGATCACAGTGATGTCGACGCCCGCCGCGACCAGATGTACTGCTGTGGCGTGGCGAAAGCTGTGCGGAGTCACATGTTTCGATTTCAGACTGGGCACTATGTTGGCTCCAGCCTCGACATACTGTGCCAGTTTGAATCGCACCCCTGAGGCACCTAAAGGGACTCTGTAACGATTGACGAAGATCGGTTCTTCGTCGGCTCTCGGCTGCCGTACAAGCATCGACCTGAGCAGTGAGGCGGTTTCCGGCCACAGTGGGCAGACTCGCTCTTTTCGTCCTTTGCCGTAGAGGCGGACGCAGGCAGGAGATTCGAACCGGATGAGTTGCGGACATACACTAAGCGCTTCCTGGATGCGCGCGCCGGTGTTGTAGAGGAAAGAGAGCAGGGCGTGGTCGCGTTGGCCTTCAATCGTCGTCCGATCCGGCTGAGCCAGAATGGCCTTCACTTCATCCGGTTCCAGATAGCAGGGCGCATGGATCGGTGCCCGTTTAGTTGGGACCTGCAGGATTTCAGCGCATTGTGCGATGGCTGTCGGTTCCCTGTCAGCAACAAATCTGAAAAAGGCGCGCAAGGCCGCGAGGCGACAGTTGCGTGTACCGATGGTGTCCGAGCGCTCCTGCTCGACATATTGCAGGAAGGAGCGCACCTCCGCGGCCGTGAGGTCCGCCAATACGAGTTGGGCAACGGCTCGTTTACGATGTTCGCTGACGAATCGGAGAAACAGGCGCCAAGTGTCACAGTACGAACGAACAGTATGAACGGAAGCGTTTCGTTGCCGGACCATCCATTCATAAAAGAAGGAATGTAACAGTTTTGGGAACGGGTCGACGTGCTTCATGACTTGCCCCCTTCCGTAACATGCAGACAGTGCGCCCCGAACCGACGGAAGCGCTCGTTTGCTTGCTGCAATAAATCCTGGGTGACCGTAATATAGACCAGAGTCGAATGAATATCGCGGTGTCCCAGGTAGGTCGCCAGGAACGGGAGTTTCTCCTGTGGATTGATGCCGGCGCGATACCACTCCAGGATGCGGTTTACGACCATTGAGTGACGCAGGTCGTGAATGCGGGGACCAGTCTTGCCCTTCGGCGCCTTAAGCCCTGCGCGCCGCAGTACGGCGACAAGCCCCCATGCGATGGCTTGAGGCGTGTAGCGTGTGTTTCCCTGATCGTGCCAGAATAAACCAGAATCCGGGCCTTGCTGCGCCTTCGCCTCGCGCCTTGCCTCAATGTATTCACGTAGAGCCGATAGTGCACTGTCGGTCAAAGGTAGGATTCTAGACTTGAAGAACTTCGTCTGTCGAATTATGATCGTGCCAGATTGCAGATCGACATCTCCGAGATTCAGGCGTGCCAGCTCTCCCAGACGCAGCCCAGCGCAATATGCCAATACCAGCATGGTGTAGAGGCTCATCGGCCGTAGTAATGCGCGTGGAGACGGAAACGTCCGGGCGATATCAAGAAGACGACGAACTTCTTTCGGGCTGTAAATGTAAGGCCGACGCCACTGTTTTGCGACCTGCTGCTGTGGGCGCGGATCCGGGCGTTTCAACTCGACACTCGGATCGAGATGGCGTTGAGCTTTGCTTAAGGCGCGAGCCAGCCGTTCACATTCAGCGACATGATTAGGAGTCGGACGCGCCGCTGACCAATGCTGCAACATAACCGATAAGGGCTCGCCGGCGAGCTCCGTATGAGTCTGCAGAAAGCGATCGAAGCGCCAGAACCAGCGGGCTTGTGTTGTGTACCGGAATCCATTGGTCCGCATCAATGCGATATGGTTTCGCATCAGATCTCCAAGGACGCTACCGAATGGCGGGAACTGACGTAGCGCTTCCAGTGCCGCGTTGGGGTCGGGAGCGAGCAGGGCTCGCATAATTGCTTTGCTGCTTTTCACGCAGTATTCGGCGCGAAGATCAGCGACTGGATTGCTGACGATCCATCCGTCCCGCACTAGGAAGTCGAGGAAGCGATTGACGATACGGGCGCGGTGCAACAGCGTCGACGTGGGCCAATGAATAGCCCGTTCGCGCAGCCATGTCTCGGAACCTCTCGGTGAATTTGCATGGATGAGCGCTGGGCCCGAGCCACGACCACCTGGAAGCTTTGCAACGCCTGACGATAATAAATCGGGCTTACGGGACAGCGCAACCGGAGTTGGTCGAGATAGCGAGTAATGGCGCTGTCGTTAGTGTTAGGCCAGGTTTTCATGACCTCACCTCCCGTCCTGGGATCTCAAGGGCAATAGCGCGCAGGTCCTCTGTGGCCAACTTGAGATAGGGGATCGTCGCTTCCGTTGAACGATGGCCCAACAGGTCGCCTATGACTTTACGAGGAACCGATGCACGCAGCAGACTGACAGCCCTTGCATGCCGGAAGATATGAGGGCCGCGTTTGCCGCTCAATTTCACCCCTGCCGCCTCCATTCGCCCGCGGACTGCGCTATAGATTCCGGTCCCGGACAGCGGGCGATAGGGCGCACGCGTACGAACGAAGATCTCCCGCAAATCGGTCTTCGGACGCCCGTGTCGTAAGTAATTGATCAGCGCCTCTCCAACCGGTTCCATCAGCGGCAATAGCGATTGCGCGCCGCTCTTGGAATGGTGGACCCGCAGGTGCTCTGTGCGCCAATCAACATCGTTTAGCCTTAGGCGCGTGATCTCTCCGACGCGCAAACCATACGTTGCCAGGACTTGCAGAATGGCATGGTCCCGCAATCCCATCGGCGACTGATCACGGCGCGCAGATTGCAGGATCGAACCGATCTGGTCCAAGCTCAAGGCAGAGGGGATGGCCTCATAGCCATAAAGCATTGGAGCGATAACTTGCGGGACCAGATCGGCAGCGGTACGGCCCGTCCTGTGCAGGTGTCTCAAGAAGGAGCGAAGCCGTTCAGCTACATCTTTCAGAGATTTGCGTCTCAGTCCGGGTGCCCGTGTTTCGAAGTAATCATCCACGTCACGAATGCCCAGGCTCATGAAGCTGGCACTATTGGAGCGCCCGCTGTACCACGCACAAAAATGTCGGGCTTCCCACATCAAGGCCTTGATCGAAGCGACTGCTAACCCGCGCTCCTCCTGCAGCCACGTCTGGTATTGAGTGCATATCTCACGACAAAGAAGTCCGCGAGTGTCGGATATCGTTGGTTCTGGCGGCCAGCGTTTCAGCGCCAGCGTCAATAATCCGTGGATCCCGGACCTTGGAATTGACACCCAATCGCTCGCGGGCGCCCGGCGGTGGCGCCTGCGAAACCGCTGGACTGCGAGGTCCAGATAGTTCGAGACGGTTGTCGGCGTCACTCCATCAAGGGCGATCCTTCGCCCTTCCAGATAGGAAAGAAAGTCATCAGCATTGCGGCAGTAGTTTTGGACCACAACCGGGTTGTATCGTTGTTGCGTCAAGGTCTCTCTGAATTGCGCGACCAAGGCGCGGTGATTATTTGGCATGGTACTATCCTCGGCCGCGGTAGTTCGTAAACGAGGTTGCATAACCGCGCATGCTTGGAAGATGTGAAGGGGAACGGCTCCCGGAAGTTCACGCCAAGTACAACCAAGATGAACAAAGTGCGGAATCACCTGTCCTGGCGGAGACTGTGTCCGTAATTTCCTTGTAGGATCACCAAGTGACGGTAAGAATAATGTGCAGCAAATCGCACAGGTTGTGGTTGTTCCTACGGCGTTCACGCGTCACGGCCGAGCCAAAGCAACGCACCTTCACATTATTTTTTGCTGGTGATTACTGCAAAAATGGCGAGCTTGCCATTTTTGCAGCCAATTCGCGACGTAGGGGGCGTGATCGGTGCGCGGTTCGCTTTCAAGGTTCAATTCAGATGAAAGAAATGCGCTTCCGAGTTCGGCGATTTATCCTGACAGTCAAGGAAAATCCGACAAGAAATCGTTAATTTGTCTTACGCGACGTCAGGAGCCGACAGCTTTCCACTGTGAACGTATTGCGTCTGCTACGCTCACTGAACATGGATGCAGTCGAACCACCCCGCGAGATCCGTTGCGACGGTTGTAGGC